>CAWUNT010000199.1:0-4865 GCA_963923405.1 uncultured bacterium
CCCTTGACAATCCCCGCCGCGGCATTAGCTTGCCGGAGCAACGAAATCAGGGTTTTACGCCCGGTTGCGTCTGAAACCTCAAATAAGTTCATGAGTGGAGGAAAAATTCATGAAAATCAGACCCTTGCAAGATCGCATCCTGGTCAAGCGCCTCGAGAGCGAAGAAAAGACCGTTGGCGGGATCATCATCCCGGACAACGCGAAAGAAAAACCCATGGAAGGCAAAGTCGTTGCTGTCGGCAACGGCAAAGTCCTCGACAACGGTTCGCTGCGCAAGCCGGACATCAAGGTCGGTGACAAGATCCTCTTCAGCAAGTACGCCGGTTCGGAAGTGAAGATTGACGGTGCCGAGCACCTGATCCTTCGCGAAGACGACATCCTCGGCGTTCTCGAATAAGTAACGTTCCCAACACGCAACAAATCCAGGAGAGAGAATTCATGTCCGCAAAAGTCATTCACTTCGGCGAAGAAGCCCGCCGCAAGATCCTGCGCGGCGTCAACACCCTTGCTGACGCTGTCAAAGTCACCCTCGGGCCGAAAGGCCGCAACGTTGTCATCGAGAAGTCGTTCGGCTCGCCGACGATCACGAAAGACGGCGTGAGCGTCGCGAAAGAAATCGAACTTGAGGACAAGTTCGAGAACATGGGCGCCCAGATGGTGAAAGAAGTCGCTTCGAAGACTTCTGACATCGCTGGTGACGGTACCACCACCGCTACGGTTCTCGCCCAGGCGATCTACCGCGAAGGTGCCAAGCTGGTTTCCGCGGCTCACAACCCGATGGAACTGAAAAAGGGTATCGACGCCGCTGTTCACGCCCTTGTCGGTGAACTCGACAAGATGAAGCGTCCGTGCAGCAAGCGCGAAGAGATCGCCCAGGTCGGTACGATCTCCGCCAACAACGACACCGAAATCGGCAAGATCCTGGCAGAAGCCATGGACAAAGTCGGCCGTGACGGCGTCATCACCGTTGACGAAGCCAAGAGCATGGAAACCGTCCTCGAGACCGTTGACGGCATGCAGTTTGACCGCGGTTACCTCAGCCCGTACTTCGTGACCGACGCTGAGCGCATGGAAGCCGTGATGGAAGACGCGTATATCCTCATCAACGAGAAGAAGATCTCGAACATGAAGGAAATGCTCCCGGTCCTCGAGAAAATCGCTCAGACCGGCCGTCCCTTCGTCATCATCGCTGAAGACATCGACGGCGAAGCGCTGGCGACCCTCGTCGTCAACCGCCTCCGTGGCACGCTGAAGTGCTGCGCTGTCAAAGCGCCAGGATTTGGCGACCGCCGCAAGGCCATGCTGCAAGACATCGCTGTCCTCACGGGCGGCACGGTGATCAGCGAAGACCTGGGCTTCAAGCTCGAGAACGCGACGCTGGCGCACCTTGGCCAGGCCAAGCGCATCACGATCAGCAAAGACAACTCCACCATCGTCGACGGCAAAGGCAAGAAGGCCGACATCGACGCCCGCGTGAAGCAAGTCCGCGCTGAAATCGACAACACGACTTCTGACTACGACCGCGAGAAGCTCCAGGAGCGTCTGGCTAAGATGGTCGGCGGCGTGGCTGTCGTGAAAGTCGGCGCAGCGACCGAAACCGAGATGAAAGAGAAGAAAGCTCGCGTTGAAGACGCCCTGAACTCGACCCGCGCTGCTGTTGAAGACGGCATCGTCCCGGGCGGCGGCACGGCACTCATCCGCGCCCAGCATGCCCTCGACAAGCTGAAACTGAGCGACGAACAGATGTTCGGCGTGTCGATCATCCGTCGCGCGATCGAAGAACCGCTGCGCCAGATCGCTTTCAACGCAGGCTGGGAACCGGCTGTCGTCGTTGAGAAGATCCGCAACGCGAAAGGCGGCGAAGGCTTCAACGCCCTCACCGAGAAGTTCGAAGACCTGTACGCTGCTGGCGTCATCGATCCGACGAAGGTCACCAAGACCGCGTTGATCAACGCAGCATCCGTTGCCAGCTTGCTCCTCACCACCGAAGCCATGGTTGCCGAGAAGCCGAAAGAAGCTTCCGAATCCGCTGGCGCCGGCATGGGCGGCGGAATGGGCGGCATGGGTGGAATGGGCGGCATGGGCGGCATGATGTAAACAAAATTGAAGCGTTAGCGGCGCAAGCCGCTAACCTTCAAATTTTGTTTATCCTGAGGGAGCGTAGCGACCGAAGGATCCTGTCCCCGAAGAAAACCCCAAAGACGAGGTGCGAGCCTCGGCTTTGGGGTTTTCACTTTCAGTAAAACTGAATTCTAAAAGTCCAAATCTCAACCTAGCCTTCCAGAAATGACTCTAAATGAAATCACTGCTAAAACTGATATATCCAAATCTGATTGATGGTCTCACGGATAAACGAGTAGGCCCTCGGCAGATGACGATACGGTCGCCGATTTTTACATCCTCAACACGATGATCTTCGCCTAATGCTATTACCAAACTGCGCCGCTACAGTGACAGTCATTTTAGGTTTACTAGGCTTGTTGATGCCCATCCGCGTAAGCCAGATTCTTGGAATCAAACCTGAATCGGCATTGGGCTTGTCAGAATTTCGTGCAACGTACGGGGGCTTTTTTATTGCCTTGGGCATCGGCTGCTTGATGAGTCAGTCAGCGCTCGTTTTTAGCGTTGTAGGAGCGGCCTGGTGCACCGCAGCCTTCGTGCGAATTGCTTCAGCGATCATGGATAAGAGTCACTCTTGGCATAACTTCGCCGGGATTGTCTTTGAGGCATCTGTTGGAATGTGCATGATTGCCGTAGGCTTTTAAAACTTAGTAGATGGTCAATTTTTATATACATGCTGAAGCAACCTTACGAACCCCACTCAATTTATTAATCCGCCCCGATTTCGATCAAAAAGCCAAAATCGGGACGAATTTGATACCTCGCTATACTTCCTCACACCAAATAAGGGGCGATCAGCCAGGCAGCGGCTTAAGATAACTACCTGCAATTACAGGCTGATCCGTCTGTATACCAAAGTCAAATTACACATGCCGGGATGGGCGGCATGATGTAAACAAAATTGAAGCGTTGGCGGCTTCGGCCGCCAACCTCTAGAAATTTTTTATCCTGAGGGAGCGTAGCGACCGAAGGATCCTGTCCCCGTCATCCTGAGCGCACCCCGTCATCCTGAGCGCACCCCGTCATCCTGAGCGGAGCGAAGGATCCTCTCTTCCACAAAAGCCTTGGTCTCGCGTCAGCGGACCAAGGCTTTTCGCTTTATCCCCGGAAATCCAGTCACAGCGCCACGCGGACTGTCAGAATTTACTGTTGAGTCCGATCCCTCCTTGACGGGCTCAACCGGTGGCAGGGGTTGTGACCCGCCCCGGGCAAATCCTGCCCACTCAAGTCGTTCCCCCGCTGCCGATAAGATGGTCATATAAGGGTTCCGCCGTGGTTTGGCCGGGATCCCGGATCGATCCTTCCTCAGGGAGTAGAGCATGAAAACAAACAAGAGCATCAAAAAAAGCGCGGCCATTGCTGCCGTTCTCGCCGCCGGCGGCATTGTCGCCATTTCCTGCGGCAAGAGCAGCGACAGCAGCACCAGTTCTGGCGTGACGGCATCGAACATTGCCGACCTGAAACTGTCTTCCAGCCTCAACGTCACGTTGCCGGACACCTTCGCGAAGGCCGCCGGTCAAACCGCATCGCTGCGCCTTGCCTCGACCATGCTCGGCAAGAAGTCATCCGAAGCGTGCCGCACCATCCAGAATGTCGCCCAGATGTTTGACACGCTTGGAAGCATTTCCGGAATGTTCTGCCACCTCGAGGCCGAATCCGCGCAATTCAAGTTTGGCACGAAGTACAAGGTTGTGATGCAGATGGGTGCGCAATCCGAGGAAATGCCGCTTTGGATTGATAACAGCACGGCAGGCCAGTTGACCATGTATACATGCGCAGGCACCACGATCCGCGAAAAAATCGTGCTGAACAGCTCCAACAGCAACGGCGCCAGGGGCAGTATCCTGTTCAAGGGTTCCGAAGGCAGCAATAGCTTTGCCAGTGCGTTGGATTTCGACTTCACGACCGAAGGTGTCAAGATCCTGAAGGGCCAGAACCTGTTCTCCGACGGGACGAATTCCTTCGCCCAGGACAACGCGCTTGAGTTCCGTGATTCAGGCGTCAGCGTCATGTCGACCGCCTCCAAGGGACAAATAGATGCCAGCAACACGTTCCAGGACCGCGGATACGTCAAACACAACGGCACCACCGGCCAGGCTCTGTTCAAAGGTCAGGGAACCCAGGCTGCATTCGGAAACTACAACTTCAGCATGCGCTCGACGTTTGACAAGGACGGCATCACGGTCGACAATTCAACAGCTGGCACCGACATCACGGTCGCCGCGACTGAATTGCCGGCATTCCTGGCCGAAGGGTTTGCGATCTCAGACGCGACCGGATGGGATTGCTCTACGGACGAAACCATCACGATTGACATGGCGAATGGTCCGACTGCGGCTGCCCACGCTGCGTGCGAACGCGAACATACCGGATTCGACAGCTGCTGGGGAGATGACTTCGAGCAGGGCGACCACGAACAAATTGACTAAGTCATCAAGCATCGAACAAGAAAACGCCGCGAGAAATCGCGGCGTTTTTTTTTATTTTGTGATCAAACCCTTGAGGACATCGAATCCGATCAACAACAACAAGGCGACGCCACCAACGGAAAGCAAGTCGAGTCCGTGGGGAGTGGTAAAATGAAACCCGCGGGCAGCGACTGGCACAAAGAAAACCGCGACGGACACCAGGCCAAGGATCCCGAGCACCAGGACCATCGCCGCATTGCGTTCTGACCCGGCAGATCCCCAAGCCAACCTGTCCCAAACGCGGACATCGCGACTTCGCAACGAAAACACCAGCGC
>CAWUNT010000200.1:0-4808 GCA_963923405.1 uncultured bacterium
TGAAAACCTCTCCCGGAATCGTCACTTCATAAGCACTGTCATCTATTTCGGGATCATCAACATCAACGTTGTGATGATCCTCGTGCTGAGTTTCCTGATTTTCCGCAATGTCGTGAAGTTGATGATTGACCGGCGACGCGGCGTTCTCGGGTCCAAACTCAAGACAAAGCTCGTCGCGATCCTTGCGTTTTTCGCGTTGGCGCCGACCTTGGTGCTTTTTTACGTTTCGACTGGATTTATTTCCCGCAGTTTTGACGAATGGTTCTCGGATCGTGTGCGAACCACCATGCAGGAAACCCGGGAAGCTGGTGCCCGGATCTACCGGCAAGACCAGAGGCGTCTTGAGGGGCTTGCGCGCATCGCCATCGAGCGTGTCCAGGTCCGCCGCGCAGGGTGGGTGGCGGGATTTCCGGCCTGGAAACTTGAAACCAGCCGTCTTGATGGTTTTGAGAACGAGTACGGTGTCAAGTCAGTCACAGTTGTAGACCGGAGCGGCGCGTTGGAGCGCGAGGTCGCTGGCAAATCGCGCTGGCGTGCCCCGGATATTTTTGTGGCCGATAGCCTTTCGCGCTTCGCGGACGAGCCGGGTCTTGTCTCAACCAGCATGGTGGAAGCCGATGAGAGTCGTGACGTGGTGCGCGGCATGGCTCCGGTACGCGACCGTGATACGGGCGAAGTCGCGGGCGGGGTTGTGATCGAGGAGTATTTCGAGACCAAGATTCTCAACAGTATTGAGACCATCCTTGCCGGTTTTGCCGCATTGCGGCCCGGAGCCCAGGTCATCCGTGTCAGCTTCCTCATCTTGATGGTCATGATGGTGTTGATGATCACTTTCGCAGCGGTATGGCTGGGTTTCTATGTGGCGCGCACGATAACCGGCCCGATCCAGACGCTGGCCGAGGCAACCCGGGAGATTGCCTTGGGCAATTACTCGATCTCGATTGTGCCCAAGAATGACGACGAGATCGGCCAGCTGGTCCGCTCCTTCAACCAGATGACCAATGACCTCAAGAGGCACAAGCAGGATGTCGAGGCTTCCCAGGCGACACTAAGCAAAGCCAACGTCGAACTTGATCAGAGACGCCGGTACATGGAAGTGATCCTGAAAAACGTCAATACGGGCGTGGTAGCCGTCGACCCGGAGGACCGGATCACGATTGTCAATCGCGCGGCAGAGAGGATCCTCGGGATTGAATCTTCGAAATCGATCGGTCGTTTGACGCCGGACGCCATCGGGCCCCAACTCTGCGAGGACTTCTGGCGTCCGGTAGCGGCGAGGATCGGCCGCCACTCAACCTTCTCCGGACAGCTCGAGGTAGATGTTGGTGGCAAACCGGTAACGTTGCTCGCGGAAGCGACCCGGATTTACGATGACAATGGTGAGGACCGCGGTTCCATCGTGGTTTTCGATGACGCCACGGAACAAGTGAAGGCGCAGAGGGTTGCCGCCTGGCGTGAAGTTGCGCGGCGAATCGCGCACGAAATCAAGAATCCCGTAACGCCGATAAAATTGAGCGCACAGCGACTGTTGCGCAGGTTCAATGAGAAGTTCACCGGCGACGACCGGCAAGTGTTTGAGTCATGCATTGACACCATAGTTGTTCAGGTGGACTCCCTGCGCGATCTTGTGAATGAATTCTCAAAATTCGCGCGCATGCCATCGATCCAGCCACGTATGGGCAGCGTGAATGCCGTCATCATGGATGTGGTGAACCTGTACAGAATGAGTTATCCGGACGCGACCCTGGATACCTCGGGGCTTGGTGAGTTGCCTGAGGTTCCGATCGACCGGGAACAACTCAACCGGGTTTTTGTGAACGTGGTCACCAACGCGATTCTTGCTTTCGACGGTTTGGACGAAAAGCCGCGAATCGAATTCCGCTCTGAATTCCTTGAGGGCGCGAACGCTGTCAGGGTCGAGGTCGTGGATCATGGCTGCGGGATCCCTGATGCCATCAAGGACCGGGTTTTGGAGCCATACTATTCGACCCGTGCCAACGGCAGCGGGCTTGGTCTTGCGATCGTCAGCCAGATCGTGTCTGATCATGGGGGATACGTCAGGATCCTGGATACAAAGCCGCGAGGGACGACCATTGTGATCGAGTTGCCGCTGGGTCGGGAGTTGGCCCAGGCACTGATGCGCCACGAGGAGGTGGAAAATGAGTGAGGCAAATCAAAAACCTGTTGCCCTCATCATTGACGACGAAACCAGTATTTGCCAGACCCTTGCCGGGATTTTCCAGGACGAAGGCTGGAATGCCGGTTACGCCATTTCCGGCCATGAGGGAATCCAGGCTTTCAAGAAAAGCACACCTGATCTGGTATTGCTCGATGTTTGGATGCCCGGAATGGATGGCATAGAGACCTTGCAGCGGATCAAGCAGCTCCGGGATGACATCCCTGTAGTGATCATGAGCGGGCACGGCACGATTGATACAGCTGTGAAGTGCACCAAACTTGGCGCATACGACTTCCTCGAGAAGCCGCTGTCCATGGAAAAACTGTTACCGATGATCGATCATGCCGTTCAATTCCGTGCGCGGCGCGTAAACGGTCGTGGAACTGACGACTCGGCGGGTACGGCCTCCGTGTTCGTTTCGGACGGTTCGGTCTCTGTACGTCGTGGCGTGGAAACAGCGTTCCGCGGTGTGGCTGCGGCGACCGAGGCCATCCGGCGGACCATTGGGACAGTGGCCCCGCGTAACAGCTGGGTCTTGATCACGGGCGAGAACGGGACTGGCAAGGAAGTTGTCGCGCGCTGCATTCACAATGGAAGTCCGCGTGCCAATAAATCATTTGTGGCCGTCAATTGTGCGGCGATTCCCGAGGAACTGATCGAAAGTGAACTGTTCGGTCACGCAAAGGGTGCCTACACCGGCGCTTTTGCCGAAAAGAGGGGAAAGTTTGAGTTGGCCCATGGGGGTACGCTGTTCCTCGATGAGATTGGCGACATGTCGCTACGGACTCAGGCCAAGATCCTGCGGATTCTGCAGGAACAGAAGTTTGAGCGTCTTGGTGACAACAAGACGCTCGAGGTGGACGTGCGTGTCGTCGCCGCGACCAACAAGGATCTTGCCGCGGAAATCAAGGCTGGCCGGTTCCGTGAGGACTTGTTTCATCGCCTGAACGTGATTCCTGTTTACGTTCCGCCGTTGCGCGAGCGCCGTGAGGATATTCCTTATCTGGCGGATTTTTTCCTCGAGCAGCTGTCGTTTGAGCTCAAGGAGCCTCGGAAGTATTTGACTGACGAAGCCTTCGAGGTCCTCATGCACTACCCATGGCCGGGTAACGTGCGCGAACTCAAAAACTTGCTTGAGCGCCTTTGTATTGTCGTTTTCGGGCAGGAAATTGACATGGTCGATTTGCCGGAAGCGATGGTTCGCCATGTTCAGTCGGAAGTCCCGCTGGCACGCGGAAATGGATCCCCTGCCGTCGTTTCCTCATCAAGCCTTCGTCAGGCGAAGTCAGATTTCGAACGTCATTTTGTGCTTGAGCGCCTGAACGAGAATCAATGGAACATCAGCAAGACGGCTGAGGCGATTGGAATCGAACGTAGTCATTTGCACAAGAAGCTGAAGACATGGGGCGTCGACATGAAGAAAGTGAAAATGGAATCATGAAGCCGCGTGGTTCTGGATCCAGTGACTTGTTTCGGGTGGAAGGACTTGCTTCGGTGATGGAGTACCTTCGGCACCGGCCCAAAGCGGTCAAGTCCGTATGGTGCACCGACGCGGCCAGCCGGGAGGCGATCCCGGCCTTGAAGGAGTTCGGGATCACTCCGAAGCGTTTTGTCCCGCCAAAAGAGGAGCTTCAATCCGGGCGCGCATCGCCGGTATGGGCGGAGATTTCGCTGGAGTCCCTGGAGCAGTCCGATTTTTTTGCTCGCGTCCGCGACCGGGCGCAGGCCGGTGACGATTTGATCCTTGCGCTGGACCACGTTGTTGACCCCAGGAATGTTGGCGCCATGGTCCGTTCAGCGGCCTTTTTCGGAGTTCGCGAGGTTCTGGTGCCGGAGCGGCGGCAGGCCCTGCTGGCCAATGCCTCCGTCAATACGGCTCAAGGAGGTTTTGCCCTTTGCGACCTCGTGGTCGTGGTCAATCTGGGGCGGGCCCTGGAGGAACTCAAGGAACTCGGTTACTGGATCATCGGGGCGGACATGGGTGGTGAATCGATCGAGGCGATCCGGTCCGCAAAATACGGGAAAATCGTGCTGGTCATGGGTTCTGAGGAATCGGGGCTCGCCGCCGGGATACGGGCAAAATGTGACCGGATGGTGAGCATTGCCGGGAGGCCTGGCGGTCTTGAGTCTTTGAACGTATCCGTGGCCGCAGGAATCCTCATGCAACAGCTTGGTACAAGTCGTTGACTCATCCTTGCAGTTCTAGTATCAACCCACAACATTCTGCGGGAAATTCCGGACACTGCGTGAAAATGCTGGTTCGGTGTTGAAGCAGGGCGGAGCCTTCGCGCTGGCGTAGCTCAATCGGTAGAGCAGCTGATTTGTAATCAGCAGGTTGCGGGTTCAAGTCCCATCGCCAGCTCCATTGGTTAGCTTCACTGGTTAGAACCAGACGAGTGCTCTCCGTGTTTTTTTGAATCGCCTGGATGGATGCCCGAGTGGCCAAAGGGGACGGGCTGTAAACCCGTTGACGTAAGTCTTCGAAGGTTCGAATCCTTCTCCATCCACCATCTCCCCCCTCGGCGGGGAGGGTGTTTTGAAAAGCGCGAAGGGAATTCAGCTGGTGCCGGTGTGAGGTTCGAGGTTCCAGGGCGGGAGTAGCTCAGTTGGTAGAGCATTAGCCTTCCAA
>CAWUNT010000201.1:0-4793 GCA_963923405.1 uncultured bacterium
ACGACAAGGTGGACAAGATCCGCGGCCTGGGTATCACGATCGTGACATCTGCAAGGACCGACGTTGAAGCCAGGGCGCTTCTCGAGAAGTTCAACTTTCCGTTCCGTAAATAAAGAAACGAATCAGCGAAAGCTGTAAGGAGCATAGCGACAATGGCCAAGAAAGCCATGATTGAAAAATGTAACCGGAAGGCGAAATTCAGCACCCGGGCTTACACCCGCTGCACGAAGTGCGGTCGTCCGAAGGCTGTGTATCGCAAGTTTGGCATCTGCCGTATCTGCTTCCGCTCGATGGCGCTCAAGGGTCAACTGCCCGGCGTTATCAAGGCTTCCTGGTAATAGGAGACTAAAATGCAAGTTAATGACCCAATTTCCGATCTCCTCGCACGGATCCGCAATGGCCAGAAGGCCGGCCACGAAGTGGTGACGGTTCCTGCTTCCGCGGTGAAAATCGCCATCACCCATCTTCTCAAGGAAGAAGGCTTTGTACGGAACTACAAGTGTATCCGTGACCGCAAGCAGGGCGTGATCAAGATCGCTTTGAACTACCGGGAAGACGGCAAGGGCGTGATCCTTGGTATCAAGCGGGTAAGCCGTCCCAGCCGTCGCATTTACGTGGGCGTGGATAAGATCCCTTTCGTCAAGAACGGGTTCGGTACTGCGATCTTGTCGACTTCGCGTGGCGTCATGACGTGCCGCGAGGCCCGTAAACAGCGCCTGGGTGGCGAGCATATTTGCTCGGTGTTCTAAAAAGACGGTTCCGGTGTTGTAGCCGGGAACCAAAAATTTGAAGGGAACTTCAAAAATGTCTCGTATCGGTAAAAAGCCAATCACCCTTCCAAAGGGTGTTGAAGTGAAAGTTGAAGGCGACACCGTAAAGGTCAAGGGCCCGAAAGGCCAGCTTTCCCAGAAGATTCACGACACCATGTCGGTCGCTGTGGAAGGCGGTTCCGTACGGATCGTTCCGAAGAGTCCCCGTAACGACATCAGTCAGTTTCACGGCCTGACTCGCACTCTTGTGGCAAACATGGTCCAGGGTTGCGCTGAGGGATTCACCAAGTCCTTGTCGCTGGTCGGTGTGGGTTACCGCGCTGCTCCGAAGGGTAAGGGTGTTACGTTGAACCTCGGCCACAGCCACGCGATCGATTTCGATGCGCCGGCAGGAATCGAGATCAAGGTCGACAAACAGACCTCTATCATCGTGTCTGGTGCTGACAAGGAATTGGTGGGTCGTGTTTCTGCGACGCTTCGTAGCCTCCGCGCTCCTGAGCCATACCATGGCAAGGGTGCCCGTTATGCTGACGAAGTCATTGTCACGAAGGTTGGTAAGGCTGCTGGTAAGAAGTAACCAGTCTCGGATCCAGCGGCGGTCAAGATAAGGAAGCATCCATGAGTAAAGTAAGCGTCAAAAACAGTATGCGTGCGCGCCGGAAACTGCGCGGCCGCAAGAAGATCTCGGGCACGTCCGAGCGCCCGCGGATGTCGGTGTTCCGCTCCGCGCGTCACGTGTTTGTACAGGTTGTCGATGACAACACTGGCAAGACCCTTGTTTCCGTTGGCACGTTTGCCAAAGGCAAGGCCGAGCGCGCCAACAAGGAAGTCTGCACGGAAGTCGGTAAGAAACTGGCTGCCGCCTGCAAGGAAAAAAACATCACTAAAGTCGTCTTTGACAAGAACGGATACACGTACCACGGCCGCATCAAGGCCCTGGCAGACGGTGCCCGTGAAGCTGGTCTGGATTTCTAAAGGACTCTTGAGAGGTAACCTGTGGCACAAGAAACCAAAGAGCCAAGAAAAATGGAAGAGAAGGACAACGATGGTCTTCAGGACCGCGTCGTTCACATCGCCCGCGTTGCTAAGGTTGTGAAGGGCGGTCGCCGCTTCAGCTTCAGCGCGCTGGTCGTCGTCGGTGACGGACGGGAAAAAGTCGGCTTCGGCCTGGGCAAGGCCAGCGAAGTTCCAGACGCGATTCGCAAGGCTTCTGAGCAAGCCAAGAAAAACATGACCAAGATTCCGACTGTCGACGGCACGATCCCGTTCGATGTCACCGGAAAATTCGGCTCTGCGCGCGTTATCATGTTCCCGGCCAAAAAAGGTAAGGGGATCATCGCTGGTGGTGCAGTTCGTATCCTTGTTGAACTGGGCGGTGTCCAGGACATCATTTGCAAGGTTCACGGCACCAAGAATCACCAGAACGTCGTGCGTGCCGCAATGGACGGCCTGAAGCAGCTCATGTTGCCGGAACAGTACTCTGGTTTCCGCGGCAAGACTGTTGAGCAGACGAAGCAAGCCCGTCACAGCAAGGCTGAAACCCGCCGCGCCACCAAGGCTGCCGCCAAGGCCAAGAAGTAAAGCCTGAAGGGAACGAGAAATGTCAGAGATCGTTGTAAAGCAAACACGCAGCCTGATTGGTCAGTCGGAAGCCAACAGGAAGGTTGTCAATGCCCTTGGCTTGCGCCGTATCGGTCATGCCAAGACCCACAAGGACAACAACTGCATCCGTGGAATGATCAACAAGGTCAAGCACCTTGTTTCGTATGAGCTGAAGGGTTGAACCAATGGCAACCAAAAAAGCTGAAACAGCTGAGTTGAAGAACCTCGGAAACGTGGTTCCCGCAAAGGGATCCAACATCAAGGTCAAGCGCCTTGGTCGCGGTATCGGTAGTGGCCTCGGAAAGACTTCTGCCCGCGGCGGAAAAGGTCAGACGGCACGTTCCGGAAGCAGCATCCGTGCTGGCTTTGAGGGCGGCCAGATGCCCCTGTACCGTCGCCTCCCGAAGCGTGGTTTCACCAATCTGTTCGCCAACCGTTTCAACGCGATCAATATCTCCGATTTGAATCGCTTTGAGGCTGGCTCCCAGATTGACCGTGATGCCTTGGCGAAGGCTGGTCTGATTCGGTTCGATAACCTCCCCGTCAAGCTTCTTGGCAAAGGCAAGCTTGAGAAGAAGTTGATGGTGAAGGTGAACAAGGCAAGCGCATCGGCCAAGCAGGCCGTTGAAAAGTTGGGCGGTAAAGTCGAGGAGATCTAAAAAGTGGCCCAGGCGATTTCGAAGCTACCGGAAGGCACGCTGAACCACCTCCAGAAGAAAATCCTGTACACACTGGGATTTCTTGCCATCTACCGGATCGGGGTTCACGTCCCGATCCCGGGTGTGGATACTGAGGCTCTGGGGGAGTTTTTCAAATCGCAAGGGGCAAACCTGTTCGGCATGTTTAACATGTTCTCGGGCGGGGCTCTTGAAAGATTCTCCGTATTTGCTCTCGGTGTCATGCCGTACATCTCGGCATCCATCATTGCGCAACTCTTGACGGTCGTTGTCCCGCATCTCGAAGCCCTTTCGAAGGAAGGCGAAGCCGGCCGCAGGAAAATCACGCAGTATACCCGCTACGGCACCGTTCTACTTGCTTTTATCCAAGGCTACATGATCGCCAACACTCTCGAGGCAGCCCCGTTTCAGGGTGGGTCTCTGGTGCTGACTGGTGGCATTGGCTGGAAGTTGATGACGACTCTTTCCCTGACGGCCGGGACAGCGTTTGTGATGTGGCTCGGAGAGCAGATCACCGAGCGTGGAGTCGGGAACGGCATGTCTCTGATTATCTTTGCCGGGATTGTTGCCGGGCTTCCGCGAATTATTGGTAATACTTACAGTCAGTTTGCGCATGCACAGCTTGACTTGGCCCGAATCGCACTGCTCGGTGCCGTGATCATCGTGGTCATAGCGGGTGTGGTGTTCCTCGAGAACGGGGTCCGTCAAGTTCCGATTCAGTACGCCAAGCGTCAGGTCGGCGGGCGCATTTACGGGGGCCAGAACTCCCATCTGCCAATTCGCATCAACGCCGCCGGCGTTATCCCACCGATTTTCGCAAGTTCCCTTCTGCAGTTTCCGTTGACGATTTCTGCCGTCGCGCCCAATTCGAAAATCGCCCATTTCGTCACGACCAACCTCAACCCGGGTGGTTGGCTCTACAACACGGTCTACGTGACGATGATCATCTTCTTCGCGTATTTCTACACATCGATCACGTTCAAGCCGGACGAGATTGCTGAGAACCTGAAGAAGCATGGTGGATTTGTTCCAGGCATCCGTCCTGGCGCCAAGACGGCAGAGTTCATGGAACGCGTCGTCAGCCGTCTGACCCTCTCAGGGGCCCTGTACTTGTCGGCGATCTGCGTGCTTCCTACTATTTTGACCGGCAAGTTCAACGTTCAATTTTATTTCGGTGGGACCAGCCTGTTGATCGTTGTCGGAACTGCTCTAGAGACGTTCCGGCAGATTGAGGCCCACCGTCAGAGCCTGCGTTATGACGCGTTTCTGAAGCGTGGCGCAATCCGTCCTCGTCGGGGCACTGTATGATCGTTGTCCTGACGGGAGCGCCTGGGGCCGGTAAAGGCACCCAGGCCGATTTGTTGGCTGCTAAAGAGGGTTTTCGCAAGGTCTCTACTGGCGATGCCCTTAGAAAGCATGTCCGCATGAAGTCCCCGATCGGCCTTCAGGCCGAGGCCGTAATGGCCCGCGGGGAGCTGGTTTCGGATGAGATCCTGTTTGAAATCCTTCGGGAGGAACTGGGACCGGATTCCGGGGAGCGGATCCTGCTGGACGGTTACCCCAGGAATGTGGCTCAAGCCAAGACCTTGGATTCATTGAAGGAAACGCACCCGGTTGTTGCGGCAATTCATCTGGATGTCGAAGCCGGAGAGTTGGTCAATCGCTTGAGCGGTCGCCGGGTATGCGGAAACTGTGGTGCCTGTCTCTTATACACATCTGACGCTGCCGACGATACTCCTTGTGT
>CAWUNT010000202.1:0-4712 GCA_963923405.1 uncultured bacterium
CACAAGGAGTATCGTCGGCAGCGTCAGATGTGTATAAGAGACAGATTTGGACCAATCCCGCAGGAGTCGCCCGGGTCCGGAAAGCCCGCTCCAGGACGGGAACACGGACGAAGATCCCGAACCTCGTGCTGGGCGCGAACGCCAACAGCCGGGAGTTCTACGGATCCATCTCGGGCGCGGGAAACAGTTCTGTCGAGGACCTCGTCGCGAACTCTGAAGGCCTTGGCGAAAAGCCCTTCTGGGTTCGGGCCGCGATGTTCCCCGTCACCCTCGTCAACCTTGGCCCGTCGTCGCCGTCCGCATTCGGCGTATACATGAATTCCGTCACCAGCGCGTACATTGACAGCGCGGCCCCCTCGGACGCGCAGGTTACCGCGATCTCGGACATTGGCGGCGTCATTACGCTGGGTCAAACAAACAGGTCAAACCGGTTCAGCTCTGCCCTGCAGATACGCCCGATTTACCGTTACTCGCTCGAGAACACGATCCCGTCCAACGACCTCGCGAGTCGTTCGGCTCTGCAGCACCAGTTTACGGCGCTGGCGAACAAGGCCACAGCGGTGGCGATTGATGCTGGCGCTCTTTTCACCATGGCCGACTATTGGTTCCCGACATTCGGGGTCTCAATCCTGAACCTGCCTCTTGGGTGCAAGGACGGTTACTTGAATCCGTTTACCGAAAAGCGCCAGACCATCTGCGGTACCAAATTCACCGGAGATTTCGGCAGCCCTGACGCGATGTCCACTGTGGACCCCGCGGACATCCGGGCGGGAGTGTCGATTTCGCCCCGGTTCGGGCGGGATCTCACCACGCGGTTCTCCGTCGATATCCATCACTACGCGTACGCGAGCAGCAGCGGTTTTTACGGACTCCCGGGAATCGAGGCCGGTAAACTTCTCCACGCGGGAGTTGAGATCTTCAGCGGATCGCCGCTTGAACCAGCCCCCTACTCACTGCGACTCGGCACCAATCAAGGCTTTTTTACCTACGGGATCGAAGGCAAGATCGGTTACATGACCCTTGCCTATGTCTCATACGGGCAGGACACATCAGCCAAGACCAGCCGGAGCGAAGACCGTCGCTCACTGGTTTCCCTGACGGGAGAATTTTGAATGCAAATGAAAACCCCGGTGATGGTTTGTATCGCGCTCTCAACCGCGGCATGCGTCACCACATTCGAACGCCCCGCTGCCTCATCAGAGGCGCGGTCATCTCAGGCTTCGCTCGCTCCGGCAGCCCCCGGAAAAGAAACCAGCCGTCCGGCCGCCGGTCAGGCTCCGCTGGTTCTGGCGCCGGTTCCTGATTCACAGATCGCGGACTTCGCCTCCCGCCACGCGCTCTCCGTCGCGGGCCTTACCGAATCCGACGAGGCTTTGCTCAAACGCATGCCAAACCAGCCGCAGGCAGGCTCGATCCATGAAGCCGCTCTGGTTCTCGGAATCGTCAAATCATTCAATCCGGTCAATAACCCGGGCAACAGTTTCAGTGAGTCCGACCTGAACGCGACTCAACCGCCCAAGAGAGACCCGGAAAAGCCGTCCGAACCCGGAGGGAGTGGCCTCGAGGGCGCCGCGTTGGCGCGCGGCATTGACCTTCCCGGCGCGCTTGAAGTCAATCCGTTCCTGCAAAGCGCGACGGTCGTAAGAATGATCGGACTGGCAGCGGACAAGGGTGGAAATTCCGAGCCATTCAATAAACGCCTTCGCGCGGCGATCGCCAAACAAACCGGCGAGTGGCGGACGTTGTCAGACCGGTACGGCAGTGACACGACGACGGCAACCGCGCCGTCTGCGCCGGGGAGCCAACCGGCCGCGTCACCGGCCGCAAGTCCTTTGCCGGACGCGCCCGAAGTCAGCAAGATCCTGGAAGGCCACGAAGGCGTCAGCGACTTGCACTCAAGCGACCTTGTCATCAACGAAGCTGTCAAATTGGCAGACCAGGGTGACTTCGACAAGGCGATCGAAACCGTGAAACGGGTCCAAAAGGACAGCCCGCTGCGCAAGTTGTCCGAGGAAAAGGCCATGGAATTCGCGAATTCCGCGGTCAGGGAAATGCGCCGGAAGGCCGCGCACGCGTTCTCAGCGGCCAACCAGGCAAATGATTCAGGGACGAAGGGGTCCTACCTGGAGAAGGCTAAAACAATCCTTGAGGAAGCCCTCTTGAAGTATCCGGATGCCGACCAAGTGGGAACGGTCCGCGAGAACTTGACGGTCATCAATCGCGATCTCGAGCGCGTTCGCGCGTCGACCGCCCAACGGAAATAAAGTTTGTTGCGCCTACTCGTCGTCGGAATCGGATGATTCGTCATCGACTTCGACATCGTCTTCCGCGACCGGTTCACCCTCGCCTTCGCCTTCAGCGCGACCACCTTGACGCAACCGGCTCATCGGGATCGCGACACCGAAATCGATGCCTTCGGTCTTCGCGGACAACTCGACATGTGACTGGACGAGATTGCGAACGGCTTCTTCCGGCGTGAGGAAAATCGGATAGCGCGAATGGTAATTGTAGCTTTCAAGGATCTTCCGCGGCTTGAGCATCACCCCTGAGAACAGGAACGGGATGCGCATGCGCTTCCAAAGTTGAAGAACCTCCTCGATGAACCCGGGGCACACTTCCTTCTCATCCTGCAAGTCGAGGACGAGGTAGCGGAATTCATGGGCAACAAGCCAGTTGTGTAATCCCACAGCCAGGTCCTGGCACGCGCTGCAATCAGACGAATTGTGCTGACAGGATTTGCTGAGGTTGAGGATCACCGCTCCGTCAATTTTCTCGGGAATCAGCTCGAACATGCGGTAAAAACACTCCCATTCCAGAAAGTGACAAGGACGACACGGATGTCGGGTCAGACTTTCATGGATATGCAAGGAGCGGGAGGGGGGTCAATCGTTTTCAGAGGACGTGTTCAAGTAAACGCGCACAGACGGTCCACGACTTGCGCGACGAAACGCTTCTTCAAATCCGTAACCCCCTTTGATAAAAGGGTATTTTTCAATCCCAGGACGCCCTCAACGGCACTTCCCGGGATTTGTTTTTCATCGGCCGCCTCAAAGTTGATGTTCCCGGCGCGCAGTGTCACTGGCTCTGGCCCGAGGAGCATCAGCAGACGGGCATCCCTTTTCTGGTCCAATGTCCCGGTGCTGACCAGATGGGTCCCCTTGACGGTCGACTGGGCGTGCATCTCAACATGCCAAACAATCTTGTCCGCGCGTTTGCGGGCTGGCGCCAGACGTTTGGAAAGGATCACCTGCCAGACGAGGCCGTCGCGATCGTGGATCAAGTCGAAGACGGATGTTTCCTGCATGCTTTTCATCGCCTCGTGGTTTTAGGGCTTGCTTCTATTGTACCTCAGCTGGAATGCTCCGGATGAACGGTCCCGAGCGGACCCTCCACAACGGCGGTGAAGTGATCCCGACTGCGAAATCAACAAACGCGCTTGCCTGGATCGCCGCCGGGATTGGCCTTTCTGGCTGTGTTTACCGGTTTACCAACCTGCACGTGGCAGCCCCCGAGGGAATCCGGACGGTGGCGGTCGAAGCCGTTTACGACGCCAGCCGGGAAATCCTCCCCCACGAACTCCTTTGGGAGGAGTTGCAAAGAACCATCGCGGCAGAAGGCCATCTGATGTTGGCCAAAGCCTCCTCGGCAGACGCGTTGCTGCGCGTGAAAATCAAGAACGCGCGTTTCTCGCCAACGGGCACCGTGGTGAAGCCGCAGACATTGACCAAGGACCCCGCGGCATTGTCACCGGGCCAGGATTCATTGCCAAGTTACAGGGAATTCAGGACGCTGACGGAAGCAGCAGAACTCATGCCGTCGACCGCGGTGATGATCGAGGTGGATGTCCAGTTGTGGCATCTCACAAATCGCAAGCTTCTCTTTGAGCGGTCGTACGTCCAGACAGAAAGCTTTCTCTCGGTACGCCCGTCAACATCCCCTCGCAACAATTACCTCCGGGAAAACGAGGCCTTCAGGTCGGACTTCGCGCGCATGGCGAAATCCATCTCTGAGCGCGTGGTCAGCGATTTGTTGATCAAGGCCTCTTGAACGCCTCAAAGGCGTGACATGACCGCGCCGGCCATGTTGGGAAGGGCGCGACTCTGCCCCATGAACGTCACCGCGAGTTGCAGCAGGTAAACCGCGTTTTCCTCGGGAACATCGAATTCCTTGGTGCGCAAAAGTCGCACGCCCCAGCAGGCCGACGGTGCCTCGAATGAGGCGCCAAGGCGCGTCTCATATGACTCGACGATGGCGGCGTTGTCCTTTGTCCTGCGCGCGAGCGAGGCGAAAACGTTGAACCAGGGCACGACCGACGTCGCGACATTCGCGGTCCTGGTCGTGACCAGCCTGTAAGAAGCAACACCCTCGGCGTCGATGTCGACTTCCTTGTCCTGGGAATAGGCGAATGACGTCGAAGTCTTCAAGACAGACGGCGGATTGACGTTGATCTTCACGCGAGTCGAGACATTGTCATAGATGTTGTAGCTGGAACTGGAGGACAAGCCCCACTCACCGACCTGGGTGCTGAGGTCCAGGTACGGCTCGCTCCAAGGCCGGGACTCACGATTGAGCTCTCCGAGGCGGTCGCGTTCCCGGGCCTTCCTGAAGTCGTATGTGATGCCCGCGTTGAGCGACAGCAACTCGTTGTAGGCGTTGTCCTCGAGCGCGTAACGATTGAAAAATCGTTTCGAGCCGTCGGCGCCGAACATGTC
>CAWUNT010000203.1:0-4665 GCA_963923405.1 uncultured bacterium
GACCTGACCGCATCGAAATCGTTCCAGCTCGGCAAGGCCGGGCAGAAACGCGCGGAAAACCACAAGGGCAGCGTCAAACTGGAGCCAGCGAGGCTCTAGCGCGGGCAACAAGGCCACAAGCAACGCCGACAGAGGTCGCCCGTCATGAAAACCATCAACAGTACAAATATTGTCATCACCGGCGCGCTGCACGAACAGGCGCTTGCCGCGTTCAAGTCCCACAGTGGCAGGCGTGGGCACGTCATCCATTATCATCCTGATTGTTCCCGCGGGGAATTGATGACGCTCGTGAAGGACGCGCACGTTCTTGTTACGCGCAGCGAGACGGACGTCGACCGGGAAGTGATCGACGCGGCGCCGCAGTTGCGCGTCATCGCGCGCGCGGCAGTCGGCGTCGGCAACATCGACATCGACTACGCGACCACGCGCGGGATTCTCGTCATCAACTGTCCGGGAAAGAACACGAACTCCGCGGCGGAACTCACGTTGGGATTGCTGCTGGCAATGCTGCGCAACATCCCGCAGGCGCAGGAGACGATCAAGAAGGGCGGGTGGGACCGTCACCGGTTCACGGGCCACGAGGCGCGCGGCCTGCGCATCGGCATCGTCGGCCTCGGAAATGTCGGTCATCGCGTGGCGAAATTCGCGCACGGGTTCGACATGCAGGTTTTCGCTTACGATCCCTATATCGCGCCGCACGTGTTCGAGCGTCACGGCGTGAAACCGTGCGCCAGCCTGCGTGAACTGGCGCAAAGCGTGGACGTCCTGACGGTTCATGTCCCGTTGAACCAGGAAACCAAGGGCATGGTCAGCGGCGAGATCCTGGACCTGATGCCGCGCGGCAGCCGTGTCCTGAACGCCGCGCGCGGGGGCGTCATCGCGGAGGCGGATTTGCTGAAGCGCCTTGAGTCGGGGCAGATCGCCGGCGCCGGGATCGACACGTGGGAGAAAGAACCAAAGCCCCTGCCGGCCCTGGTGCAACATCCGCACGTCTGGGGAACGCCGCACATCGGAGCCTCGACGGACGAAGCGCAACTGGCCATCGGCGAGACGATCGTCGAGCAGGTGTTCAAGGCAATCGAGGGCGGCGTGGTGGACTATCCGGTCAACCTGCCGGAAGTCGGCGTCATCGATCACGCGCTGCTGCGCAGTTACGCGCTGCTGGCCGAGAAGATGGGCGCCATGATGGGGCAGCTCGTTGACTTCAACCCGTCGCGGGTGGAACTCGGATACCGCGGTGACCTGGCGAAACTGGACCACAGCCTGATCCGCCTCAGTTGGATGAAAGGTTACGCGGCGCACGTCGTTGACGATTATGTCTCCTTCGTGAACGTGACGGCGCACATCGAGAAACTCGGTTTGCACGTGGCGGAAGTTGAGGATTCCGAGGCGCGCAGTTACAAGTCCGCGTTGCGTGTCAGTTTGACCGGGGCGGGGGGCAAGTCCTTGACGGTGGCCGGGATCGTGTTTGACGAGAGTTACCTGCGCATCTCGGCGGTGAATGATTTCCAGTTCGAGACGGATCCCAGCGGGACCTTGATCATGGTCGAGAACCACGACAAGCCTGGCGTGGTCGGCGACGTCGGACATTGGCTGGCGTCAAAGGGGATCAACATCGACAGCTTTGAACTGAGCCGCAACCGCAAGGGCGGCAAGGCCATGGCGCTGATCAAGGTGGACGCGGACCGGGCCGCGATTGACATCAAGTCACTGACGTCGTTGCCCAATATCGTGAACGTGCGTGTGGCGAATTTGTGACGGTGAAGAGAGGATTCTTCGGGCTGCGCCCTCAGAATGACGGGGATGCGCCCTCAGAATGACGGTGAAGAGAGAAAGTGGAGCGGGAAAAGGGACTCGAACCCTCGACCTTCGCGATGGCAACGCGACGCTCTAGCCAACTGAGCTACTCCCGCGGTCGAATGCGGGTGATTTTATGAATCAAAACCCACACAGGTGTCAACAGCTATGTCGATCTTTGACCTCAAAGACCTCAGATTAAGGTGGACCAAGGCTGTGACCCGGCGTGCGGCGCCGCGGACCCAGCCGGTCGCGAAGGTGCCCGTAGAACCCGTCATGACGCCTGAAGAGGCCGTCGAGACCTGGTTCGGTCGCCTGCGCGAGTTGTTTGTCCTGGAATTCGGCCCGGCCCCGTTCGAACTGGGCAACAGCCGTTACCTGATCGAGTCGGGGACGCTGGATTCCGATCGCGCGTATCTCTATTTGCAGCCCCTCAACCGGCGCGGATTCCTGTTCGAGCGCGCCAGCAGCGGTTGGGTCATCGGACGGGCCGACAAGATCGTCGCCACCGACACGTTCGTCCGGATGGGTGAGGCGTGGGACGTTGTAAACGTGGTCAACCAGCCCGAGGCCGCCATGCCCAAAGTGGTGTCGCGCCGGTTCGAGGACCAGTCGATGCCATTCTCGGAATACCGCCGGCGCCTTCTGGAGGCCGTGAGATGCGCCGATTGAGTTCGCTCAAAGCCCTGGCTCGTGTCCTGATTGCCGCGGCGAGTTTCGTCTGCGCGGCTTCGGACGCCGAGGCAGGATTTCTGGTCCAGTCCGGACCGACCTGGAGATTCTTTTCGTTCGACCCCAAGACGGACGAGACGACCCCCAATTACGAGGGGTACGGGTTCGACCTGGCCGCCGGATATTCGATCGACCGCAAATTGGACCTTGCCCTGCTGGCCCAGTACACGCCGGGGAGTCTCGGCGCGGCGCGATTCGCGAAGGAAGACGCCTCCCTTGTGATGCTGGGCGGCATGGTGGGCGCCACCGTATGGAAACAAGCCTATTTCGGGATTTACGGCGGCACGGGCTACTACAACGGGGTGCGTCATGCCGGGCCTGAAAACATGGTGAAAGGCAACTTCAACGGCCCCGCCGTGGGTCTCACCGTTGGCGGCGTTCTGGGCCAGCCCAAGGGCGCCGAGGAAAGCATGGTTCGCATGCAAGTCTACACGGAACGGGCATGGGTATCGGGGCGCACCAGCGCGGAAGCGGAAATCGAGACAAGGACGATCAATGCGTTTGGCGTTGGCGTCGTCTGGGCCTACAATGGTTTCGGCAAGCAATCCTGGGAAGGCGGCGTTTTCGGCGGATTTTTTGACTGAGCCTGGGTCTCGACACAAGGGAACAACATGCAATTTGACATTGTGCACAAACTTCTCGGCATCACTTTGTTCGGCAGCGCATGGGTCCTCTGGTTGTTGATCGGCCTCAGCGTCCTGTCGGTCTCGATCATGATCGAGCGTTTTCTTTACTTCCGGAAATCGGAACTGGATTTTCCGGACTTTTCCGGAAAGTTGGCGAAGGCCCTGTTGGCGGATGATCCGACGGAAGTCGTCAAACTGTGCGCGCAGAGTCCGGCCCTCGAGAGCCAGGTCGTGTTGCGCGGCCTTGATCACAAGTCGCGCGGACTGCGCGCCATGGAAGAGAGCATGCTGGCCTACGTCATCAGCGAGCGCCAGAATCTGGACCGCGGCATCGTCGTTCTCGGGACGTTGGGCAACAACGCGCCGTTCATCGGGCTGTTCGGTACGGTACTCGGGATCATCATTGCCTTTCAGGATCTGGCACGCAATCCTGCCGGCGGACCTTCGGTCGTGATGGCCGGGATTTCCGAGGCGTTGATCGCGACGGCGGTCGGCCTGATGGTGGCGATCCCGGCCGTTATCGCGTTCAACTACTACCAGCGCATCGTCAAGCGTCACGTCTCGAACGCGGAAGCCGTCATCAAGGTCGTGATGGCCCACATGGAGGGCTGAGTCCCATGGCCGGAAAGTTGATGGATTCTGGTGACGAGTCGATCACGGAGATCAACGTCACTCCCTTTGTGGACGTGATGCTGGTGCTTCTCGTGATTTTCATGGTGACCGCGAATTACATCGTCAACCAGTCGATCAACATCCAGTTGCCGAAGGCCGACACCGGTCAGACGATCCAGACGCGCAACCTGGCCTTCGTGATCGACAAGGAGTCAAAAGTTTTTCTCGACGGGCAACCGGTTGAGGTCGAGACCCTTGGCGAGAAGATCTCAGCCTTCAAGGCCGGTCAGCCGGCTGGGACAAACGTCCAGGCGTTGATCTCGGCCGACAAGGCGACGCCGCACGGCACCGTGGTGAAAGTCATTGATGTTGTTCGCAAAAGCGGTATAACCGAGCTGGCGATCAACGTCGAAGCGGCGAGTAACTGAAGCGCAAGTGAGCCCCACGCCTCCCCCAAAATCCAGCAGTGTCAACGCGTCGAAATTCGCGGACCAGTGCCGCGAGTACCTCGCGGAGAAAATCTTTCGCCTGCGTCCCGCGCGGTATGACGAACGTTTCGGTTTGTGGCCGGGTGAGGTCGGGCTGGAGATGGAATCGTGGCCCGTCCGTCCAGGCGAGCCACGCGCGGGGATCCCGGGGCGCGTCATGTTGCACGGGGACGATTCCCTGGCGGCGGCCTTGATGCCGATGGTCGATCGCGAGGGCTGGCGCGCCGAATTCGCGGATCCGCTCAAAAAACTGATGAAAATCGCGATCCCCAACCAGACGGCCTTGCCCGACTGGATCACGTTCGAGCCCGGGGGACAGATCGAGATCTCGTCGGCGCCGTTTCCGTGCCTGTCGGAAGCCGTCGAGCGCATGCATCTGATCGATGACCTGTCTCTTATACACATCTGAC
>CAWUNT010000204.1:0-4663 GCA_963923405.1 uncultured bacterium
GTTCATTCCGCGCGACGCCATCAGCGAACAGATGGAGACGCTGCGTCCATCGTCCGTCACTTTCCAGCTGGATGCCGGCAATTTCCCAAGCTGGTTGGTGAGTTTTCGCGCCTTGGACCTGGCAAGAAACACTTCAGTATCAGGACTGTTGCCGCACGGTGCATTGACCAGAGAAACGCGGGGGTCTCCACCGGGCATGGCCCGGCTGCCAAGGCCTGCCGGCGAGCCACTTCTGGCATTGCCAGCGTCGGCCTCGTCAAAGGTGTCGACTTTGCCTTTTTGGGCAATGCGGCACCCGCAGAGAGCAATCACGACACCGGCACCCGTGAATAAGAAGCCAATATAAGTTAACAATATTGGACGCTTATGCATCAGACCCCTTGAACCCCCCAACGGGTTGGCAACTTGGACCGCCTGAAGGAACTTCGGCCCGACCCGGGAAAAGCTTGAGCCACAAACGCGGGGGACACGGACAAGAACGCGCCACGGCCTCGGCTTGCCATTTCGGATCCAGAGGCATAAAAACGAAGGTCTGAAATCTGCGGTAATCACCCAGTAAAAGGGACTTTTCTTCATGATGACCAACACGAAAAACAAAGATCTCCAGGCTTGGGTCGACCAGGTCGCAAAACTCACCAAGCCGGACAAGGTCCACTGGTGCGACGGCAGCCAGAGTGAGTTTGAAAACCTCGTCCAGGAAATGCTGGCCGCGGGCACCTTGATCGAGTTGAACGAAAAGTCCCATCCCCGCTGCTACCTGCACCGCTCCAACCCGACTGATGTGGCGCGCACCGAGCATCTCACTTTCATCTGTTCGAAAACCCAGGAGGACGTCGGCCCCAACAACAACTGGATGTCAGTCCAGGACGGGCACAAGAAAATCGACGCGCTCTTCGAGGGCTGCATGCGTGGCCGCACGATGTACGTCATCCCGTATTGCATGGGACCGATCGATTCGCCCCTCTCGCGTTGCGGCGTCGAGATCACCGACAGTGCATACGTCGTCGCCAACATGCGCATCATGACCCGCATGGGCCGCGCTGCGCTGGACCGGATCGAGAAAGAAGGCAAGTTTGTTCGCGGACTGCACTCAACGGGCGACCTCAGCCCCGACCGCCGCTTCATCATGCACTTCCCGGAAGAGCTGATGATCAAGAGCATCGGCTCCGGTTACGGCGGCAACGCCCTGCTTGGCAAGAAGTGTCACGCCCTGCGCCTTGGCAGCTGGCAGGCACGACAGGAAGGCTGGCTGGCCGAGCACATGCTGATCGTCGGCGTCGAGAATCCCGAGGGTGAGGTCCATTACATCGCGGCAGCATTCCCATCGGCATGCGGCAAGACCAACATGGCGATGATGATCCCGCCGGAAACCTACAAGGGCTGGAAAATCTGGACGGTCGGCGACGACATCGCCTGGATCCACCCGGGTCCGGACGGACGTCTTTACGCGATCAATCCGGAAGCCGGTTATTTCGGCGTCGCGCCGGGCACGAGTTCAAAGACCAACCCGACCGCGCTCGCGATGCTGAACCACGACACGATCTTCACGAACGTGGCCGTGACCAAAGAGGGATCCCCGTGGTGGGAAGGCCTCAGCAAGCCCGCCCCCGAAAACATGACCGACTGGCAAGGCAAGCCCTATCACGCTGGCAGCGGCCCGGCCGCGCATCCGAACTCGCGTTTCACCGTCAGCGCGAAGCAGTGCCCGAGTTACACGACCAAGGCCGAGGAACCGAAAGGCGTGCCGCTGACTGCCATCGTGTTCGGTGGCCGTCGCCGTGAACTCGCGCCGCTGGTGTTTGAGTCGCTCGACTGGAAACACGGGGTTTTCGCCGGCGCTTCAGTCGCATCGGAGACCACCGCGGCCGCGACCGGAAAAGTCGGCGTCGTGCGTCGCGACCCGATGGCCATGCAGCCATTCTGTGGTTACAACTTCGCGGACTACTGGAGTCACTGGCTGAGCTTCGGCGACAAATACAAGAGCCTGCCGAAGATTTTCCACGTCAACTGGTTCCGCCAGAACAAAGAAGGTGAGTTCTTGTGGCCAGGATTTGGCGACAACCTGCGCGTCATCCGCTGGATCATCGACCGCTGCAAGGGCAACGCGAAGGCAAACCGCACCCCGATCGGCTGGCTGCCCACCGAGGAAGCCATCGACACGCGCGGCCTGAGTTTGCAACCGGGCGCCATGCACGAGCTGCTCACCGTCGACAAGGACGCCTGGAAGCACGAAACGGGCGCGATCCGCGACTACTTCGCGCACTACGGCGCGCGCATGCCGAAGGCACTGCTTGGCGAACTCGAGAGAATTGAGAAGGAATTGCAGGGCTGATCACCAGCCCCGCGATTTCATTTCTACTCGAAAATTTTTCCGGGGTTCATGATTCCATCGGGATCAATGATCGCCCGGATTTTTTTCATGAACTCGATCTCATCGATCGATCGCGAGAATTTCAGGTCTTTTTTCTTCAGCAAGCCGATGCCGTGCTCGGCGCTCACGCTGCCTTTGTACTTTGGCAGTATCGTGAAGATCTTTTCCTCGACCTTCCTGGCTGCTTGCTGGAAAGCGTCCTTGTCGCCGGACTTGGGGCCGACATAGTTGATGTGAAGGTTGCCGTCGCCAATGTGGCCGAACAAAACAACTTCGATATCCTTCGGCGCTTTCGCGACCTCGGCCTCGAGTTCCTTGATAAATGGGGCCAACTTGTCGACAGGCAGGGAGATATCGTTCTTGCGGACATGCCCGTGCGCGGCCAGCGACTCCGTGATGTTCTCACGCAGCCCCCAGAATTCCCTGAACTGCGCAGAATTCTGCGCGATCACCGCGTCAAGGCATACATCATTCTCGAAGAGTTTCTCGAGAATGGGTTCCATGACGCTGCTACCACCCGGGGCGTCCTCAAGTTCAAGGATCACATAAAACGGAGTGCGCCCGGAAAACGGCGTCCGGGCCCCGGCCGCGTGTTTCAAGACGATGCCATGCGCGACATCAGTAAAGAACTCAAATGCCGTGATCGTCGCGCCTGCCATGTTGCATCGCGTGAGAATCTCGAGGATGTTGTCGAACGACTTGACGCCGATGCATGCCAACTGGACATTGCGCGGCTTCGCGGTCAAGCGCAACGTCGCGCGCGTCACGATCCCGAGCGTCCCTTCGGCCCCGATGAACAACT
The DNA here is from genome assembly GCA_963923405.1 of uncultured bacterium. GTDB lineage: Bacteria > Bdellovibrionota_B > Oligoflexia > Oligoflexales > RGVZ01 > RGVZ01. The sequence continues at coordinate 3,174 of CAWUNT010000204.1, forward strand.
GCTTGATGTCATATCCCGTGTTGTTCTTGCGCAGGCTTGAATTCATGTCGAGGATCGTCCCGTCGGGGAGGACCACCTCAATACCAAGAACTTGCTCACGCATGCCGCCGTAACGGATGAACTTCAGTCCCCCGGCGTTCGTCGAAATGTTCCCGCCGATGTGACAGCTGCCCTTCGCCGCAAGGTCGAGCCCGAAAAACAGTCCGGCCGCCGCCGCCGCTTCCTGCACGGCCTGGGTCGTCGCGCCGGCCTCGCACCGGATCGTCATCCCGGTCCGGTCCACGGGATCAATTTTCGTCATGCGGTTGAGGGATAGAACAATCTCCTTGTTGCCGGCCACCGCGCCTCCCGCCAGTCCCGTTCGTCCGCCACTCGGGACGATCTTGATCCGGTTCTCGTGGCAAAACTTCACGACGGCCGACACTTCGGAGGTCGTCGCGGGGAACACCGCTGCCAGAGGATCGACCGCGAAGATCTTCGTCCAGTCGCATCCCCAGACCTTGAGTTCGCCCGGTTCCGTCACGACGTGGCGATCTCCGACAATCCTCCTGAGACCCGCGATGAATTCCTGCGGTTGCTTCACGATCTGATCTGGACCGGTCATTGGATTCTCCCCGGGAAATCCCCGCCGGCGGCGTCACGCCGGGTTTGGTGAATGACAAACCTTCTCTCAAATATGCCAAAGTTTCCGGAAGTTGCCCGAAAACGCTAAACCATTCTCTCTCAACTCCGACCAACCCCGCAACCTGCCGGACACCGGCGGGACTTTAGAGGAGACGTGCCATGAAAAAGACACGGTTTATTGCCGCCAGCGCTGCCAGCGTGTCGCTGCTGCTGGCCTCCTGCGGGGTAAACCCCGGGGACTTCAAGGAGCGAGAGTCAACGGATGGCTGCAAGGAAAAGGTAGTGCCTCCCAAGGGGTATTATGACGCCCTGATGGCGGACAAGGTCAACAAACTTGGCCTTGCCTCGACCGCCGCGCCCAAAACGCTGTTCGTCAACTTCGACGGGGCCAGGGTCCAGAAGGGCTTCCAGCGCGGACAGAGTTTCATCTTGTGCGCGAATTCCGCGGATATTCCCGCCCCGGGATATTCGGACATGGAACGCAATGAGATCCTGGACCGCGTCACGAAACATTTCGACGACGCCGGTGTTGAGATCACCGTGACGGCAACGAAACCCGCGTCAGGCGAGTATACGGTGGTGCACGTCGGCGGATCCTACGGGACGCTTGGCTGCACCGAGAGTCGCTCAACGCTCGGGATTGCGCCGTTTGACGACGGAAACCAGAACCTGAATGACGTCGGGTTCGCGTTCACGGATTTCGAGGCGGATATCGGCGTTGTGGCAGACACGATCGCCCATGAATCCGCTCACACGTTCGGCCTCGACCATACCATCAACGCCAAAGACATCATGCATCCGTCGGCGCGCGGCAATGACCTCGCGTTCGCGATCAGCCAGATCGTCGGCAGTACCGAAATGCAGGA
>CAWUNT010000205.1:0-4653 GCA_963923405.1 uncultured bacterium
GATTCTATATGTCGCACTTGATGATGTACGTTCGGGGCGTGTCAGTGGCGCGGTCTTGATTTCTTTTTTCTCCTCAATCGCCTTGTTCGCCCAGGCAGCAGCAAAGTTGGGCAAGTATTTCAACAGCAACAAGGAAGGCATGGCGGCAGTCGATCGTCTCGCGGCGTGCGCGGATTTCTTGCGAAAGAATCACGTCGCCAGCATCGCGGTCGGTTCCACTCCAGGGGCCGGATTTGCCGTTTCATGTGATGCGATTCGAGTGCGGTACGACGGCGCCGCGTCCATGGCACTCGATGATGTGTCGATGGATTTTCTACCAGGCCGCGTATACGCATTGGCGGGAGCCTCCGGAGCGGGAAAGACCACCCTGTTCAAGGTCATCCTGGGTCTGGTTCAGCCTGAGTCCGGAAATGTTCGCGTCGACGGCAAGATTTGTTACATGCCTCAGCACGTGCAACTGATGTCCGCGTCTCTGATCGAAAATGTCTCATACCCGGAAACCGACGGTGACCGGTCGCGTGTCATGGCGGCACTTCAGGAAGTAGGGATTCCCGAATTCGCGGATCGTCTGGATGAGATTCCAGCAGCCGTGTCGGGTGGCCAGGCCCAGCGTATCTTGCTTGCGCGCATCATTTACCACGACGCTCAGGTCATTCTGGTGGATGAGGGTACGTCGGCACTGGATCCGGGGTTGGAAAAGCTCGTTTATCGGATCCTGCGGCAACTTGCTGCGCGCGGCGCTTGCGTGATCATGATCGCGCACAGGATTCCCGCGCTTGAGAGTGCGGATGAGATTATTCTGATGGAACAAGGCCGGATCGTGGAAAAGGGGGCCGGGACCTTCGTTCGCCAGACCCCCGCTTTCTCAAGATTGCTGGCTCACGAAGCCCCTTGAGATTTTTCGTGGAAAACATGGAGTCGCGCGGCCTCCAGTTTCAGGACTTCAGACGCGTCGATAGGAGCCTCTTCACTGGCTGCCACCCCGACTGGTGCTGATGACCGTGTCGCCACCGTCTTGCCGAATCGTACCAGTCGCGAATAGGATCCCCTGAAAAGGTCGCCGACCTTCGACGCGCGTGCGAAAATATTCCTGTGATCCTTGAGTTTTTCTTTCTGTCGCCTGAGCTGCTCCTCAAGGGTATCGACCATCTTGTCTATCGCCGCGTACATGTCCTCATCGATGATCTCGACTTCACTGCTGCCACCGTCTCCAGCGTGCAGATGGAGGTGCACTTTCTTTTTTGGCGGCTGCATCGAGAATGTGACGTGGGCCATGACTGGCTTGGATGAGAGTTTGAAAACCTTGTCCCGGATTTTCATGTCTGCGTAATCACGAAGGGCATCGGAACTGTTCATGTCTTTGAAATAGAACTGCATTTCCATAAATATCCTCCTTCAGTCTCATCTTGATTGTCTGCCCCCTGACATGGGAAATTCATGAGACGAAAAAAAATCAGGAAAAAAATGATGGATGAGTCAAACAAAAGAAGCCACTTCAGGCTCGAGTTCCCTCCGACAGAGCGGCCCAAGCTTGTCTCCGGCAAATTTGAGTTGATTGTTCTCGATGTTTCCGAGGGTGGTTGCTCCGTACAGGTGCCGGAAAGTTCGATGGCGGCCTTTGCGGTCGCCGGTCTGCAAGTGAAGGGTTTCATGGTTTTTGCTGACGGGGATCGTCATGCTGTCGAAGGCAAGGTGGTCCGTTTGGGAGAGCGAAACCGCGTTTCAATACAGTTCAGTGAGGGTGTCTCGTTTGCCAAGATGATGGCGGAACATCGACGCATACTCACCAGGCATTCGCGCTGACACACGGTTCAGACTCAAGCGATCATTCTGCTGTCACATCCACCGCTTTCATGGCGAATGAACCGCTCCTCAAGCCCCGGGCCGTCATGATGACAGTTTGCGAGCCGGCGTCGACTGGTTCCCATTTGGTTTCCCGGGCGCGACGATTGTTCACTTTTCCGCTGCTGACAAACCAGCCGATCTTGATGTTTTCTTCCTGAGGTTTTGCGATGGAACCCGACAGGCTCTGTTTGGGTCCTGTGCTGATGGTCGCGTTGGCCAGGGGTTCCGCGATTGTCACGGTGAGGGGCTGAAAAGAAGTTTCTGGAGCCGCCGCCGGATAGACCAGAATATTGCCGACAATCGTCTCGGATTCATCCCCTGAGTCGAGCTTGACCGCGTATCGCATCGTCAATTTACCGAGTCCTTGTTCCCTCTCACCTTGCAGAATGGCCTCTTGCTGCGGGGTTAGCGGACCCACGGTGGCAGTTGCTTTGACGGAGTACACATCGAGCGCCGCGAAGGATTGGGTGGCGGCAGTGGCTGGATCCAGGCTGATCTGCAGGGGAATTCCGTAGGGGGAAACTTCATCCACGAAAGGAGCCGCGTTGACGGTCCCGCCTTTTGGCAGGGCGGCGAACACGGTCAGTTCGACGGAACCCGTTGCCCCCGGTGCCGGCGCGGCCAGCACTACGGGATTCGTCGCGACCCCGATAGCCCGGAGTTTGTTCACGCGTTCGTAACGATTCGCGTCCTCGTTGCCGCACCCAGGTGCCACGGCGAGAATGAACGAAGCGTAAAATGTTGTAATGATTGGATTAAATATTTTTCTCAATCTGTTCCACCTGTTACCGATCACACTTGTCAGTTGGCGATGGATGGCAAATGCTTCCCCTATATTACGTAAGGCCGCGTGACTTTGCACTCGCTTCGACGGGTGGGGGGCCGCATTGCCTTTCGTTGGAAAACGCGTCCCGCAGCGCAATCCTTTGGTCACTGGGAATTCATCTCGCGTTTCTCGTGGCTTTGTTTGTTGCGACGGCTCCTGCCGCGAAGCAACCGGACGCCGTAAAGGTGGAAATCGTTGCCGTGCCGGCGGTAATCCCTCCGAAGCCAGCGCTGGAAAAACCACGTGAAAAGCGGGTCGCGACCGAACGCAAACCATCTCCGAAGGCCCAACAGACCAAGGCCGTCCAAGGAATTCCGCCCGACGCCGTGACCCCGGATGCCAGCGGCATCTCGGCTCCTATCGGCAACACGCTGATGACCGAGGACGAGGGCAAGCGGATCCGTCCTGAGGACTACCGGGAACTTGCTGGAGACTTGAGTTCCGACGCGCGCTTGATCCTGGGGTCCGTCAAGGTCCCTGCCTACACGGATGCCGCGCTTGAGGCGAATCTGGAAGGCAACTTCGTTGTTGATGTCTACGTCGACGAGGTTGGCAATGTCCTGCAGGCTGAACTGCGCAAACGGGTTGGTTTCGGGATGGATGACCGTTTGGTGGAAGCGGCGCGCGTCGCCAAATTCAAGCCGCGCAAGGACAAGCTGGGCAGGGCTGAAGCCGGCTGGGCAGAGATAAAATTCAGTCTGGTGATCCCGTGAGGGAGAGAGTGGCTCCTCAGGCAGGACTCGAACCTGCGACCCGGTGATTAACAGTCACCTGCTCTACCGACTGAGCTACTGAGGAACTGAGGCCTAAAGAGATATAGTCTCAGCCGGTATGGTGTCAAGAACTCCTCACGCGGAGGGACGTTCCGTATCAGTGGCGAATATCCTGGCGATGGTGGCCGTCAACTTGTCGACATCAAAAGGCTTGGTTACATATTCATTGCAGCCGGCATCAAACCCGCGGCGAACATCCTCCTCATCCTTGCGGGCGGAGACAAACAGCAACGGGACTTTGCTCAGCGAGTGATGGGATTTGAGAAGCCGGCACAGCTCGTAGCCGTCCACCCACGGAAGGTTGACGTCCAGCAGGACCATATCCAGGCGGTTGACCTCAAGGATCTTGGACAGTTCGAGCCCGTCGGAGGCCAGCAGGACCTTGTAACCGCTCGATTCGAGGATGCGCTTCAGGGCATTGCGCATGATTTCGTCATCATCAACGACCAGAATGGTGCGGGTTTCGATCGACTGTTTCAGGTTGCGGAAATCCGACAACGAGACGACCTTCTTGGCCACGATCTTCTGGCGTTTGATGGACTCGATTTGACGGCGCAAGGTCTTGTCGCTCACCGGTCACCTCTTGGCTTTACACGATCTGATGCGTATGAGGGAGATCGGAACCGGCTGGCGATTCTTTACCGGTTGGCGCCGCCAAATAAAGCGCAAGTAACTGAAACTTATGGATAAAAGTAATATTTCAGAATTCACGCAAGGCGATCTTGTCATCGAGCAAGGTCTTGGCTGGCCCGCAGGCACTTTGAGGTGTCTTCGGGAGGCTTTCGTCGCTGGTCGCCGCCGCGAAGATCCGTGGGATCTCGCTCAGGGGCCGGAGGGGCGACAACAGGCGATGGCCCAGGCGGCTGCGGTTTTCCGGCGCGGAGTCGTGGTCAACAATGCGGCACCGTCCGGATACCGGCGAGCCCAGATTTCCCTGGCCGGGAGCGTTGCTGCAACGTTGGCTGATCTGACGGACCCGAAGGCCGGGGCGCTTGGGTCTGAGGCTTCGGGGGCGGTGCGTTTCCTGTTCGTGGTCGACGAGGCCATCGCGCGCCTTTGGCCTGAATTTTCCGGATTGGACTCCCAATTTCCCGTGTGGGTTTTGCGCGGCGGGGAGGCTGTCAAAAACCTTGAAACAGCATCCAGTTTGACCGTGTGGATCCGCACCCGTTTGGGTTCCCAAACCGCCGGTGGCAAAGCGATCCGTGG
>CAWUNT010000206.1:0-4650 GCA_963923405.1 uncultured bacterium
AGGCAGGGGATTCCATCTTTGGTCGCATCGATCAGAAAGTGGTCAAACCATGAGATCATCATCGAAATGGGCATTTGTGACTTTTGTATCCACCGTGGTGGCCTCTGTTTTCGCGTCCCCCGTATTGGCCGCGCGTATTGTCGGGATCGAAAAACGTCAGGGCGATGAGGCTCCGGCTGACTCCGGTTATACGTTCATGGACCGCGTTGAAGAGGCTGTCGAGCCTTTGCGGACCTTGGAGTACACGGCAGCACTCGGTTTTGGAAACAGCGGGTTTCAGGGGGCGCTGACCGTTGGATACCCCATGGGTCCCTATGTGCTGATTGACACGACGGGATTTTATTCAAAAGAAAATGATGCGACTCGCGGCCACAACCTGCGCTCAGGTGTTAGCACGGATCTTGTGTTGCGACTGGGACGACGTAAGGGTTCGATCGTGCCGTTTGGTGGAACCGGCGTCGGATTTGAACGTTGGGACCAGACTCTTTCGGAAGGCGTTGACCAGCCGGTCTCCCGTCGGGATGACAGCGCCACGGTCAGCCAGTTCGCGGGCGTCTCTTTTCGAATGACAGAGTTCACGCAGGTCAAATTGACCTCGCGTTGGTTGACTTGGCTGGACAATCCGCCCCTTGAGCTGGCGTCGCGCTTTGAGTCCCGGCTTTCGCGGCGCGAGCGTCGCATCGACCTCGGTGTTGGCGTTATCTTTTAAGCCTGAGAATCTCGGGGGTCGCCGTAATTGTCAGCGACGGTGGACTTTGTAGACACTGGCCTGATCAACCGGCATCAGGACCATCTGGTCAATGTTCACGTGAGCAGGCCTTGATGCGGCAAACCAAATACATTCGGCGATGTCTCCCGGTGTAAGTGGAGTCATGCCCTTGTAAACGGCCGCAGCTTTTTCCATGTCACCGCGGAATCGAACTTCACTGAAACTTGTTTCCACCATTCCCGGATCAATCGAGGTGATCCGGATCGGTGTTCCGTTCAACTCAAGCCGGAGTGTTTTAGTCACCGCGTTCAGGGCGTGCTTGGAGGCGGTATAGATGCTTCCACCCTCATAAACCCAGAATCCGGCGACCGACCCCATGTTGATGATATGGCCGCGATTCTGCTCGAGCATCCCAGGCAGAAAGGCCCGTAGCACTGAGATTGCCCCTTTGACGTTGGTATCAATCATGACGTCGACTTCTTCGTCGGTCACCTGCGGCATTCGCGACGTTCCAAGCGCCATTCCCGCGTTGTTGACCAGGACATCCAGTCCGTCGGGAAATCCGGATTTAACTTGCGCTGCGAAATCGAGGACTGATGTTCTGGAGGTCACGTCGAGCTTGCAGTGGAGTACCTTCTCCGCCCCAAGTCTCAGCAATTTTTCCGCGAGTTCTTCCAATGCGTCCGAACGACGCGCGCCAATCGCAAGGGACCATCCATGACGCGCGAACACCTCTGCCGTCGCGGCACCAATTCCGGAACTGGCACCAGTGACGCAGACAACTCGTGGGGAATTCATGCGTTTCCGTCGCGAGAGACTCGAACTGCTCGATCCTTGCCTTCACCAACCGATGATGACTTGAATCCATGTTCCATGACGGCGTGGTGTTGTTTGCGCCGCTGGAAACTGTTGGTCGGTGGTAAGTCGACGAACGCGAGTTTCGGGTCATTGTTCAGCAGGTCAACGGCCTTGTCCACTTCGGCCAAGGCAGCCTGTTCTTGTTCGCTTGAGCGCTCCTCATGGCTGGCCCGGTTGCCGAAGTTTTCATCACGGTGATGACGATCATCTCGACGCGGTCGGTCCGCACGGTTGCCGCGTTCCGGGCGCTCATGGCGGCCATGACGCTCGCCACGATCTGGACGCTCTGGGCGATCTGAACGATCCGGGCCACCCTTGCCTCCCGGCCCACCAGTGCGCAGTCGCGGTGGTGGTGCGTAACGGCCTACTGGTGGACGGCTCCCAACTTCATACACCGGCGCTTCCCAGTCGCTGTATGTCCACGCAAAATATTTCTCAAAGAGTGAGGCCCCACGTGGTGACTTGTTGCGGAGCACGTTCATGACGGCGACCCAAACAGGCGCCAGGCCAGCTTCCATGTCAAAAACCGGCAGTGATTCGCCAGTGGCCGCCTTGTAGAAGTTGCGGAGATCTGCGTGAAACGCCGCGAAAGCATCAGAGACTGGACAAAGCAGTTCGATGTCGAGTGGCTTGCTGTCGTCGACAAGAGCAGGTTCGCGCTCGCAATGCCAGGAGTATAGCCTCATGATGAGGTTTTCCCACGCTGTCCCATCGTTGGCGCCAATGCCCGACGCCATGGATGTGTCCAAATTGCGGGAGTTGAGATTTTCGGGTCCACCGGCGCGCTTCTCTGCCTCGGCCAGCATTTTCTCGGCCTCAAAGCAGGAATAAAGGAACAGGTCGAGTGGGACCTCCTTGCCGGTCATTTCAATAAAGCGCTGTTTGAAGGTAGATGTCATTTTTTGTGCCCCTTCGGTTGGGAAGGACTATAGGCGCAGACCCGCTGGGACGCAAGGGTTCGAAACTCTTGATTTTAGAGGAGTGGTGCCAGCAGGCGGGAAAGGTTTTCCTTTTGAAGCCGGAAGAACCGGCTTACCGGGCCCCGGTCCGCTGGTTCGCCCACAATAGTGCTTTCGGCCATGTCAATGGAGAGCATGGCCTCGACCTTTCGGGCAAAGGCAGTCCCATGGATGGCGAGGGTCGTCTCAAAATTCAGGTATAGCGCCCGATTGTCAAAGTTTGTTGTCCCGACAAGGGCCAGGTCATCGTCTACCAGGACGACTTTCTGATGCATGAAGCCCGCGCCGTAGGACAATATTTTTACCCCAGCCTTTCTGAGCTTGTCTGCGTATGTTTCCCCGACCCAGTGGACCAGTGGGTTGTCGGATTTGCTCGGCAGGAGCAGCCTTACATCAACCCCGCGCAGGGTGCAGAGTTCAAGTTCGCGCGTAAGTGGAGTGTCCGGGACAAAGTAGGGAGTCGCGATCCAAAGTCGTCGTTTTGCCTTCTGGATGGTGAGCATATAAAGAAGGACCCCGACCAGCGCTTCGTCTGTTGGGGCTGACGGGATGACTTGCACGGCCTCGGCGCCCTGAATTTCCCACCCCGGGTGCGGTATTGCCCGCAAATTGACTTCCAGGGACTCTCCGGTCGCAAAATGCCAGTCGTCAAAAAAGACGTCTTCTAGCTTTTCAACGGCCGGGCCAGTGATCCGGACATGGGTGTCCCGCCAGCGGCTGGTGTCTGTTTTGCCGATGATCGGCAGGCCAGACACGTATTCCTCACCGAAGTTCAGACCCCCGGTCAGGGCATCTACCCCGTCTACGACAACCAATTTCCGGTGATTTCTGAAATTCAGCTGTAAGCCTCGCTTCCAGCTATGGATCGGAAGGAAGCTGGCCACTGAAATTCCATGGGCCTTGAGGTCCCGGATGTAAGCGCTGGAAAGGAAGAAAGAACCGATGTCGTCATAGAGGACATAGACGGCAACGCCGCTTTTTGCCTTTGCAATCAGGAGTTTCTGGAGTTCCACGCCGAGGCGGTCAGAACGGAGGATATAGTATTGAACAAGAATGTAACGACTGGCTTTGCTGATAACCTCGAAAATCTCCCGGAAGGTTTCCTGACCATCCACCAGCAGTTTGACGTCATTAAGTGTCGGGTCGTAGAGCTCTCCGAATCGACCGAACGTCCGACCAAAGTCCCCCAGATTGGCAGGCAGGGGGCGGCAGGCTTGTTCGTGATTGGATTCCAGCGCGGACAGGTTTTTCTGGATGGCCGGTTGACGTGCAAGGTCTTCGTGGGAATGGGAGTGGGGCGACAGTGCGTGCTGGTCAAAAAACGCGCGGCGTCTCATGAGACCCTTGATCCGGTTTTTACCGAACGCGTAATACAGCGGGATACCGACAAATGGGATGGCGACGAGAGCCACAACCCAGGCGATGGTCGATTTCGGGTTCCGGCGCTCCTGGATCAGGTCGAATGCCAGCCAGAGCGCCAGAGTGTATAGAAAGACGTATGGCCAGAGTCCCATCGGACCCTTAGCTGCGCATCCGGCGCGCGAGACTGATCACCCTGTTACTGGCCAGAGATAGCTCCTCGAATTCCGTCCAGTCACTCGAGCCAGCTCGCTGGTGGGTGTATGCGGAGAGCTCGTGGTCGCCTTCAAAGGCCTCTACGATCAGGTTGATGGCCTGCTGATGCTTGTCCGAACCTGGGGCGTTGCGGGAGAGAAGTTCGCTGGCTTTGACAAGGTCTTCGATCGCATCATCTTCGCTCTGATCGCGCAGTAGCGGGATGAGCTTTTCGATCGCAACTACCAGATCAGCCGAAGAATTCTTGCGGTCACGTTTGATGATCGTCATAGCTCGAAATACCCTCCTCGCGCGGAGTCTAGGTGACCGTCACAGAAATTGCAAACGACCGTTGACAGACTCAGGCCACCCCTGTAATTACGACCACCTCGAGGCGAAATCCTCGGTAGTGGGCTCGTAGCTCAGCTGGTAGAGCAGTACACTTTTAATGTACGGGTCGATGGTTCGAATCCATCCGGGCTCACCACTACTGTCCCCATCGTCTAGCCCGGTCCAGGACACCACCCTTTCACGGTGGATACGGGGGTTCAAATCCCCCTGGGGACGCCA
>CAWUNT010000207.1:0-4636 GCA_963923405.1 uncultured bacterium
TCGGCAGCGTCAGATGTGTATAAGAGACAGGGCCACCACGCCTCGCCTGAAGCCTTTTTTCCCGTTTCTAAAAAAGTTCTTTATTAAACTTTAGTGAATGGAGTTCACCATGAACCGCATTTTGACCAAACTGTTCGCGTTCCTGTTCCTCGTCGGCTTCTCCGTCAAGCTCTACGGCGCTCCGGTCGCGAAGGCCAAGCCAGTCGAGCACAAGTCCCACAAGACCGAACAAGTCCACAACCATGACGCCGGTCACCAGGGCGATCACGACTGTGACGACGGATGTGATGACGGATGTGACTGCGACTGCGATTGCGGCCACTGTGACGACGGCTGCTGCCACGGCGAATGCGACTGCGAAGACTGCTCATGCGGCGATTGCGGCCACGGCAAAGGCGACTGCCCGGGCGGCAACTGCTGTGACTGCGATTGCGGCCACTGTGACGACGGTTGCTGCCACGGCGACTGCGGCTGTGAAGACTGTGACTGCGGCGACTGTGACGATGGCGACTGCGACCACGGTTCAGACAAGAAGTAATTCCTGTCTGATCACGATCCGCTCGTGATTCGCGCCCCGGGACACCAAGGCCACGGCGTGGCTCTTGTTCCCGGGGTTTCTCTTATGGCAGATCGAAGAACAAGGCCTCCGCGGCCTCATCACCCGAAACCCGCAACGTGACGGACGTTTCCTCACTGATCGCGAGACCATCCCCGGCGGACATGGAAACGGTCCCCGACCCGCCAGTGACCTCGACTTGCCCCTTCACGACCTGCAACCATCCATAGCCATGCTTCAAGGGAATTTGCTGTGATGTCCCCACCGGGACCTTGCCCGCGTACAGACTTGTATCCGCGCGAATCCCGATCGCCTCGCCGCGCGCGGGATCGTCATCGGGCGCCGCGATCCGCGTCATCGGACCGACGTTGAACCGCCGCTGGTCATACGCGGGTGGCTCGCCACTGCTGCGCGGCATGATCCAGATCTGCAATAAATGGCACGGCTCCTTGCCCGGATTGGACTCACTGTGCAAGACGCCCGTCCCGGCCGACATGTACTGGACTTCCCCCGGCCGGATCACCGCGCCATTGCCCATGCTGTCCTTGTGCTGCAAGGATCCCGACACAATGTACGTCAGGATTTCCATGTCCCGGTGTGGATGCGTGTCAAATCCACTTCCGCCCTCGACAATGTCCTCATTGATCACGCGCAGGTTGCGGAACGCCATGTGATGCCGGTCGAAATACCCGGCAAAACTGAAACTGTGCCGCGCCTTCAACCAACCGTGGTCGAAATATCCCCGTTCTTCGCTCTTCCTCAATTTCAACATCAAGTCGGCGCCCCCAAATGCGCCTTGTACGATTTGCGGCCCCCGCGGACAAAAGATTAGACCTGACAAAAAAGGCTGTTAAAATCACAAGATCCCGGAGAATCAATCGACCGTGAGCATCGTGAAACAAATAAAGAAACGCTGGAACAGCCAGGTCATCCGCCTGATCAACTTCTGGCCGCCGCTGCTCTTTTCCGGGATTCGCGTCACGCGTTTTGGCGAAGGATTCCGGGAAATCGAAGTCCAGCTCAAGTTGACCTTCTGGAACCGCAACTACGTCGGAGTCCACTTCGGCGGATCCCTCTACGCGATGACCGATCCGTTCTACATGCTGATGCTGATGGAAAACCTTGGCCGTGACTACATCGTCTGGGACAAGGGGGCGACCGTACGGTTCAAGAGACCCGGAAAAGGCATCGTAACCGCGAGATTCAAAATCACGGATGCTGATCTGGAAAAGATCCGCGCGGCGACAAGAAACGGCGAGAAACACGAGCCGGTATTCACCGTGCATGTGACCGATGAAACCGGAACCGTCGTGACGGAAGTCGAGAAACTGCTCTACGTCCGGCGCAAGGACGCAACCAAAAACGCAACCAAAAACGCGACGCCAAAACAGAAGGAAAATGCCTGACCATGGACGCCATCCTCAGCCTGACCACCCTGACGCTGCTCGAGATTGTCCTCGGGATCGACAACATCATCTTCATCTCGATCCTCGCCGGAAAACTTCCGGAAATTCAGCGCAAAACCGCGCGCCAACTGGGCCTTCTGGGCGCGCTCATCACGCGCCTCGGACTCCTGGCCACGATCGCCTGGATCGTCAAGTTGACCACGCCGCTATTTGAAGTCGCTGGCGTACCCGTCAGCGGCAAGTCCCTGATCCTGATCGTCGGTGGACTTTTCCTGATCTTCAAGGCAACGCGCGAGATCCATGACAAACTTGAGGGCGAGGAACACTCCCCCGAAGCCAAATTGAAACGACCGACCCTGGCCATGACCGTCGCCCAGATCATGGTGATCGACATCGTGTTCTCACTGGACTCGGTGATCACCGCCGTCGGCATGACCAACAACCTGGCCATCATGGTCATGGCGAACATCATCGCCCTCGGTGTCATGCTGGTCGCCTCTGGTGCCATCTCGGACTTCGTCGATCGGCACCCGACGATCAAGGTCCTCGCCCTGTCGTTCCTGATCATGATTGGCCTGTTCCTTGTCCTCGACGGCGTCGGGATGCACGTGCCAAAAGGCTACATCTACTTCGCGATGGGCTTCAGCTTGTTCGTGGAGTTCATCAACATCCGCGTCTCGGGCAAGGCCAAACCGGTGCAACTGCACAACGTCCCGAAGGAACCCGTCCCCCCGTCAACCTGAGGCGCCCCGTCAACCTGAGGCGCCCCGTCATTCTGAGGGCAAAGCCCGAAGAATCCTCTCCCCCCGTCATTCTGAGGGCAAAGCCCGAAGAATCCTCTCTTCCCTCAACTCTCCCGGTGACCCTTGCTGACGATGGTCGCGATGGCGAGGTCGCCGGTGACGTTGACGACGGTGCGGCACATGTCGAGGAGGCGGTCGATCCCGAGGATCAGGCCAAGACTCTCCGGCGGGATGTTGAGTTGCTGCAGAAGGACCATGACGAGAGGCAGCGATCCACCCGGGACGCCCGCCGTGCCGACGCCGGCAAGGATCGCCATGCCGACCACCGTCATCTGCTGGGTCAAATCCAGGTTCACGCCGCTGAGCTGGGCCAGGAAAAGTACCGTCACACCTTCGAAAAGGGCCGTTCCATTCTGGTTGGCCGTCGCGCCGACGGTCAGGACAAAACGCGCCACACGCGGCGGAAGTTTCAATTTTTCCTCCGCGGTCTGCAACGACTGCGGCAGTGACGCGTTCGATGATGCCGTCGCGAAGGCATACAACATCAGCGACTGGCACTGGCGGAAAAACTCCAACGGACTGCGACCCGCGGCAAACTTCAACGCGCCGCCGTAAACGACAATCATCTGGAACAACAACCCGCCGACCACGACCAGGACAAACGCCCCCAGCGGGACAAGAAGCTGCAGACCCGACCGGTAGAACGACACGAACGTCAGGGAAAATACGGCGGCGGGGGCCAGTGTCATCGCCCAGTTCATCAAGTAGAGGCAGACATCAAACAGTTCTTTGAGCAACGCGTGCACGGACCTCGGCCGGCCGGTTGTCTGGAACAACGCGAAACCAAACGCCAGCGCGAAGAACATCAGGCTGAGCATCTCGCCATCGAGTGCCTTGACCGCGGCCTCCAGTGGATTGCGCGGAATGATGTCGACGACCGCCTGGCCAAACGACTTGCCCGCCGAGGCACTCGCCGCGATCGTCGCCAGCGAGTCCTTCGCCTGGCTGGCGATGCTCATGTCAACGGTGACGATGCGCCCCGGTTGCACCAGATTGACGAGTGACACGCCGACGGCGACCGAAAGTCCGCTAAACAAGACCGTCCAGATCAGGGTCCGTTTCGCCACGGGGCCAAATTGCTGGCCTTCGGCGAGTTCGTAGATCCCGAGGACAATCGCCGAGAAAACCACCGGCACGACAATCATGAAGATCAAACGCAGGAAAATCTGGCCAATCGGCGGCAGGACGCTGACGGCGATCGTGTCGACCCAGCCGACATCGTTGAAATGGTGCGCGATCACGCCCAACAGCAATCCGGCAACAAGGGAAACAATCAGGACAGCAGGATTGACGTGCGATGGCTTCTGGTTTGGCGACATGATGACCAGGCTCCGTGGATTGTAGAAAAGTTATTCGAGAGGCGGATTATCGACCGGGAACCGGTCGCGCGACTGGCGGACCGCGTGGATGCGCCGGCAGGTTTCGCAGGGTTCCATGGCGGCGGCGTTTCCGCCGTGGCAATCATGCCTCCGCGCGAGATCATCCAGCACTGTATTGAGATCCGCTGGACCGATCTGCCCCCGTCGCGGCAACGCTCCGCGCACGGTCGAGTTCAAACGGATACCCTTCAACACCCATGTATCAATCCCGTCTATCTTGACTTGCGGGTGGTTGACAGTCCGGTGACACATTCCACAGGTCATGTGACCGCCCGGTTCCACCGGCCGGAAGGCATCGGCCAGCGCGTCGGACAACAGGACATCCGCCTTGTTTGTGACCGGGACATTGGCCAGGATCACGCGATCCCGGTCACCCGGCGTCAGCGGCTGGCTGACCTCGATCCGGTCCTCGTTCAGCCCCTCGACCAGATTGAACGAGATGATCACCTGTCTCTTATACACATCTCCGAGCCCACGAGACGCTACGCTATC
>CAWUNT010000208.1:0-4634 GCA_963923405.1 uncultured bacterium
CAAGGGCTTTTTGTCGAAGGATTACGACATGACCATTCGCGTTGGCATCAATGGATTCGGAAGGATTGGTCGCACGGTTTTCCGTGCCGCATGGGCCAAGGGCAACCAGGATTTCGAGATCGTTCACATCAACGACCTGACGGACACCAAAACCCTCGCGCATCTATTGAAGTACGACAGCGTCCACGGCCGGTTCGAGCACAGTGTCGAGGCCGCTGATGGCGCGATCATCGTGGATGGCAAGAAGATCACCGTATCCGCGATCAAGAATCCGGAAGAACTGCCATGGAAAGCCAAGGAAGCGCAGATTGTTTTCGAGTGCTCCGGCGTATTCACCAAGCGCTCCGCGGCCGAGGGCCATTTGAAAGCAGGCGCGAAGAAGGTGCTGATTTCGGCTCCCGCGACGGACGAGGACATCACGGTCGTCTACGGCGTCAATCACACGAAACTCGACAAGGCGAAGCACTCGGTCATATCCAACGGCAGTTGCACGACCAACTGCCTCGCTCCCGTGGCGAAGGTCGTCAACGACCTGGCCGGGATCAAGCGTGGCTTGATGACGACGGTGCACTCGTACACGAATGACCAGAATATCCTCGATCTTCCTCACAAGGACATGCGTCGCGCGCGTGCCGCGGCGGTTTCGATGATCCCGACGTCAACTGGCGCGGCGAAGGCGATTGGCCTCGTGATGCCTGAACTCAAGGGCAAGATGCACGGCCTCGCGATCCGCGTTCCGACGCCGAACGTCTCATTGGTTGACGTGACTTTCGAGGTCAGTCGCCCGGTGACGGTGGAAGAAGTGAACGAGGCGCTGAAGAAGGCGGCCAATGGCCCGCTCAAAGGTGTTCTCGGGTATACGGATGAGCCTCTCGTTTCAGTCGATTTCAACGGCGACAACCACAGCAGCTTCGTCGATGGCGCCAGTACCTCGGTAATGGACGGCACGATGGTCAAGATCCTGTCATGGTACGATAATGAAACGGGCTTCAGTTGGCGTATGCTGGATGTCGCGCGCCTCCTCATGGGTTGAACCGCTGAATCTGGTACTTCTGGTATAGCTGATATAGCTTGCATAGTGAGAGGCAAGATGACCAAGGAATCCGACAAGACTGTCACCCTGACCCGCAAGGAAGTTCTCGAGACGCTCGCCGTATCGAAGGACCTTAGCGGGCTCGATATTCGCAAGGCAAACCTGATCAAGATCGATTTCACAGGTTGCAACCTTCAGAACACGAATTTCTCGTACTCAAACCTCAAGGACGCGAATTTCACGGACGCGGACATGCGCGGCGTGTCGTTGTGGAACGCCAATCTTGAGGGCGCGAACTTCACGAACGCGAACCTTGAGGACGCGGATCTCGATTACGCCAAGCTGCGCGGGGCGGTCCTTTACCGCGCCAACCTGCGACGCGCGTCGTTGCCGACGGAGCTGATTCCGCGGGATGACATCATGCGCAGCGTTGAAACCGGTTGCAAGGTGGGCGCTCATCACGGCGGGTGATACGACCCGGCAGCAGCGACTGTCCCGTCACTGCTGGACGTATCCAGCCAGCTTGTCCCGGCTGCTGGCGCCGGCCTGCCCGGTGATTCCCGAAACCATGGAACTGACCAACTGGGCGGCCACATCGCCACCGGTGCTGGCACCTGATCCGCCGCCACCAAGGGCGCTCGCGGCATTTTGCAGTCCGGCAATGATGGAATCGGCGGTCGCGTCGCTCAACCCCAGGAGCTCGAGCGCCGAGAGCTGGCCATTGCCGTCCGTGTCCAGGATTTTCAATTTCAACACCGTCGATGCCATCTGGAACAATGAAAGTTTCAGTTTCTCCGCGTCGTTCAAGTCGTCGGCCGTGAGTGACGCCAACAGGGTCACAGCGTAGTCGACGTCCGCGATGGAGCTGCTTGTTGCCGCGGGGGTCACAGAGAACAACGCGGTGATGTCGTTAGTCAGGCCGGTATTTGAGTTCTGCGCCGACCCCATGTTGTCCAGGAAGTCGATCGGGGCGACGCCAGCGCGCTGGGCGTAGGCCAGGGCGAGGATCGAGATGTACCTGGCTTCATCGGGATTGTCGGCGAGCTCCTTCTCAAGCAGGTCGATCGCTTTTTGCGGTTTTCCGTCCTCGAGGTAGCGCGCGGCCTGTTCCGCCGGGTCCTGCGACTGGAGCGGCGCATAGACATTCGAACCGCAGCCTGACAGTCCTGACATCATGAGCGCCAGCGTCAAGTTCCTCATCATCGCCGTGATGTTGGTTCGAGTGATCATGCCTCAAAACCCCGCCTTGATTCGAAGGAAGTAGCGCATGTCGGAACGAAGTCCTGGCTTGTCGCCAAGTTCTTCCGTGTAATAGCCGCCATCGACGCGGAAAATCCAAAGGTCTGTGAACAAACCGGCGCACGGGCCGCCCTGGTTGAGTCCTGCCGTGGCGCCGAGCCTTTGACCAAGTTTTATTTCGCCGCCGACATGCAGTTTCTTGTAGAAATTTGTCGTATAGACACCGGTCGCGTCGACATAGTCCACGAGGACTCGCGCGGTCGCGGCCTTGGAATTGGTCGAGCTGGCGTAACCGATGTCGATCCGTTGCTTCAAGTTGTCGACTTTTCCGCTGCCGCCATTTTCCGCGACACTCGCGTCACCCAGGTTGTGGACCGTGATGCCCAGGCTCTTGTCGCCTTTGCCCGTCAAATCGAACATGGCCCCGATCGTCACAGGGGAGGTGATGCCATAGCCGAAGAGGTCATCCGTGTTGCCAAGGTTCTGGGCCTCGAGCAAGCCGACGTCAAGTTTTGCCTGTGCGCGTGTGTAATAGGCGATGGTCGCTCCGAGCATCATGCTGCCGCCGTAGAATGAGTCGGCAAGGGTGAAGGTTACCCCGGACGTGGAGAACAGGTTCGCGTTGACGGCCTCCAGTCCGCCTTGGTCGGGGTCCTTGTAGACCAGGACGTTGGTCTCGTTTGAGGTCACGAAACCAAGGGCGGCGCGGCGCAGCAATACGCCGGAGAAGTTGCTGAAACCGATATGCTGGTTGTCACCGATATGCTGCGTGAGGGTTTTGATCAGGTCGCCGTCTTGCTGGGAACCTGTGACGTCCGAGATCAGGGACCTCGTATCGCTGGATATTTCAAAGCCGGGGGAGCCCAATACGACACCCTTGAAGATGCCTTTGCCCTGGGCGAGTCCGGCGGGATTGTAAAATATGGCTTCCTCGTCATCGGCGACAGCGACTCCAGTGTCGCCGCGCCCGAGGAAGTATGGCGAACGGTAAATGCGCTGGAATTCATCCGCCAGTGCCGTGTCGGAATTGAGGGCCTCGCCAAGGGGGAGCGTCGCGGCCCCGAGGCAAAGAGCCAGGGCGGCCAGGGCATGCTTGGCGGACGACGACCCGAGGTTTGTTCGAAGCTGATTCCTCATGGATCCCCTCACTGACAGGGAGGAGATCGGCGGGAAGATTGATGATTTTACGTTTTTTTAAAATAACGTAATAAAAACTGGATCTTAAGTTCTAATATTATTAAATAAATTATGTTTTAATAAAATAATGTTGTTTTTAAAACTCATTTGCAGTAGTTACCGTCGGTGCTTTCGGACACCAAGGATGCTTGCCAGCTTAGGATTTTCTTAGAATCCGGGCTGTATAAGGCCTAAGTGCAATCGAAACAAAAAGCTCGGACCGCTGCAGATTTGTGAGTCTTTCCCGTTTTTGCTTAGTTTTCTGCTAGTCCAGTCCAATCCTTTGATTTCTCATCAAACGAACTTCACCTTAAGTGGTCAGAGCTTGAACCCCCGGCGCGAAAGCGAAGGGGGTTTTTTCTTTCCGCTGTTCAAAAGCGACGAGTGATTTCAATGGGCAGGTAGATACGGGTTTGCTGGTACGCGCCAGGTAATTCGCCGTCCTGGTCGATACCAAGCGATGCCTTGCGGTAACCGATGCCGACGCCAAGGATCCAACCAGTGGGCTCTTCGTTGTTGGCCGGCTTCGGAGGCTGGACGGGATGATTTTTCTTGTCCGGTTGTTTTTCCTTTTCGGGGCGTTCGCGCCTCGGCTCGGCCAGCAGGTAGAGCTTCACCCCGCCCATGAAGGAATACGCGGGAACCAGTGAAGCCTGGCCTGTATAGATCTGGATGACGTCGCCACTGCCAAAGCCAGCCTTCCCATCGTCCGTAGCGGTGCTGCGCGATCCCGGGCCTTTGCCGGCGTTTTCGAGTCCGTAACCACCAACAATCGAGGCCGTCCGGCTGATCGACCATTCTCCTGTCACGTGGAAATCAACGCGCGTGTAACTGTCGACGGGCTTTTCCTTGAAGTCGACCATTGAGAATTCCTTCGCGGCCGCGCTGGCAGCTTTGTAGTCGATATCAGCGGCGATGAAACGCCGCGGCGAGACCAGAAAGGCACCACCCGCGATGAATTGCGAGAATGTACCTGAAGTGGTGGCTGTGCTCTGTCCGCTGGCGCTGTCCGGATTTTTTTGCGCGACAAATGTCGAGTCAACGCTGGTCGATGATTTGGTAGAGCCGAGTACGAGTGTCGAAAGGCCGATGCGGAGACGGCCGGGCAGCGGTTCCAGCAAGATGCCACCGAGGACGTTGAACGTCGTCATGTCTTGATGCTGCACTGCGAGCGGATCTCCTCCGC
>CAWUNT010000209.1:0-4626 GCA_963923405.1 uncultured bacterium
TCCGCCGGGGGTGCCCTGAGGCCCATATCCTCTGGCAGGTCCAGAAAATCCAGGTTCAGGGCCGCGGCGACAGGCCCCGAGGTCGTGTCGATCCGCTGGGTCTTCTCGCTGGAAGGGTCGGACGCGCCACCCGACCCGGGCGGTGTATTGGGGAGCTGAAAGACGTTGTTGGCCATGGCCCGGAAACCCCTGAAATAGGTCTTTTCCCTGTGCCAATGGGTTTCGCCAGACGGGTAAAAATATTTAGGAAAAAGTACAGAGGAACCGGAAAACCAGTTGATTCCACAGGCAGTTATGGTACAACCCCCGGCCTGATCGACCCCGTCGACTGTGTAACCTAACCCTTGAAATTCCTGAGGGCTTTTTGATTATGTCGAAGAAACTGGAACTCATCCGCAACATCGGTATCTCTGCCCACATCGACTCGGGGAAGACCACCCTGACCGAACGCATCCTGTTCTACACGGGTCGTATTCACAAGATCGAGGAAGTCCGCGGCGGCGGCGACGGCGCCACGATGGACCACATGGAACTTGAAAAAGAGCGCGGCATCACGATTACCTCCGCCGCGACGACCGTTCGTTGGCGCGACAACGTCGTCAACATCATCGACACCCCGGGACACGTGGACTTCACCGTGGAAGTGGAGCGCTCGCTGCGCGTCCTCGACGGCGCCGTTCTCGTTCTTTGCGGCGTGGCCGGCGTCCAGTCGCAGTCGATCACCGTTGACCGCCAGATGAAGCGCTACGGCGTTCCGGCAGTTGCCTTCATCAACAAACTCGACCGCCAGGGCGCCGATCCGTACCGCGTCATGGAAATGCTGCGCGAGAAACTCGGCCACAACGCCGTCCCGATGCAAATCACCATCGGCCTCGAGAGCAACCTCGAAGCCATCATCGACTTGATCAAGATGAAGGCGTTCTACTTCGACGGACCGAAGGGCGAGGACATCCGCGAAGAGGAAATCCCGGCCGAGCACCTTGAGCGCGCGAAAGAATACCGCGGCATCATGCTCGACAAGATCTCGATGTTCAATGACGAGATCATGGAAGCGATGCTCGAGGAAAAAGAGATCGCCATCGATGACATCTACAAGACCATCCGCAAGGCGACGATCGCCCGCGTGATCACCCCGGTGTTCATGGGATCTGCCTACAAGAACAAGGGTGTCCAGTTGCTGCTCGACGGCGTGTCGCGGTTCCTTCCGAGCCCGCTCGACCGCGAATACTGGGGCCACGACAACGACAAGCACGAAAAAGTGCAGGTCTTCTCGGATCCGGAAAAGCCACTCATCGCCATGGCGTTCAAGATCACCGACGAGACTTATGGCCAGTTGACCTACACGCGCATCTACCAGGGCACGCTCAAGAAGGGTGACACCTGTTTCAACCCGCGTATGCAGAAGAAGCAGCGCGTCGGCCGTATCGTGCGCATGCACTCGAACGACCGCGAGGACATCGACGCGGCAACGGCTGGCGACATCGTTGCCATGGTCGGCGTCGACTGCGCGTCGGGTGACACGTACTGCAACGAGAACCTGAACGTCTCGATGGAATCCATCTGGGTTCCGGAGCCTGTGATCGAGCTGGCGATCAAGCCGGCCAAGCAGGACGACCTCGTGAAAGTCTCGAAGGCGCTCAACCGCTTCATGAAGGAAGACCCGACGTTCCGCGTGAAGGTCGACGAAGAGTCCAATGAGACCATCATCAAGGGCATGGGCGAACTCCACCTCGAGATCTACGTCGAGCGCATCAAGCGCGAGTACAAGGCAGAGGTTATCGTCGGCCAGCCGAAGGTGAACTACCGCGAGGCTCCGACCATCCCGGCCGCGTATGACTACAAGCACAAGAAGCAGACTGGTGGTTCGGGTCAGTACGCGCACATCGTTGGTAACCTGATCCCGTTGCCGGATGACAGCACGGAAACCTTCATCTTCACCAACAAGACCGTTGGTGGATCCGTTCCGAAGGAATTCGTCCCGGGTACGGAAAAAGGCTTCCGCGAGTCCGTGGACAAGGGTCCATTGGCTGGATGCCAGGTGATCAACTGCTCGATCGAACTGACCGACGGTGGATACCACCCGGTCGACTCGTCCGAAATGGCGTTCAAGATCGCGGCGCGCGGCGCCTTCAAAGAGGCGTTCCTGGCGTCGAAGCCAGTGCTGCTGGAGCCGATCATGAAGGTCGAAGTCGAGACCCCGGTCGACTTCCAGGGTCCGGTGCAGGGCGACTTGTCGTCCCGCCGTGGTTTGCTGCTGGGCAGCGACATGCGTGACGATTACGCGGTCATCATCGCCGAAGTTCCGCTGGCTGAAATGTTCGGTTACTCGACGGACCTGCGTTCCAAGACGCAGGGCAAGGCAGGATTCACGATGGAATTCGCCCGTTACCGCCCGGTCCCGAGCAACATTCAGGAACAAATCGTCGCGAAGTACCGCGAAGAGCAGGCCAAGGGTAACAAGTGACGGCTTAGCCGTCATTCTGAGCCAAAGGCGAAGAATCCTCTCCCCTCCCGCCCGTCAAACGGCGTGGAGGGGATTTTTTTATCCAATTGAATCCCAACTTCCGGGAGGAATCCCGGTGATTCCAGACCGGGCAATTTTTGCCTGGCGCCATCTCTCGCGCGACAACTAAAGGTCGCGCGGATTTCCCCGATGACAAGAGAGCAATGCCATTGCATCTGCGTGGAGGATGTCAGGATGACAACAAGAGACAAACGCGGACAAACGGGAAAACTGCGTCTCATACAGGGGGCGGAGGCCAATGCGTCGCACGACGTCCCGGGTCCAGTTCCGCAGTCAAAACCGAAGTCGCCCGCCGAACTCGCGGCGATTGACAATCCCCTCGTCCGTCAATTGACGGCCCTGGCAGACTCGCTCGACCGTGATGTGGCGGCCCTGCTGGGATTCTGATCGCGAAATGCATGGGTACAAAAAAAGGACTTTCCCCGGGGGGAGAGTCCTTTTTTCATTCGGAGAGGATTCTTCGGGCTTCGCCCTCAGAATGACGGGGAAGATAGGATTCTTCGCTCCGCTCAGAATGACGGGTTATGGATTCGAGAAAACCTTCACCCCGTACTCGCCCGTCGAGAATCGTGAGATCACGCAGAGGCTGCCGATCACGTCCCGGCCAAGGGTCGTGCGGTAGGCTGCTTCCACCCCTGCCTTGCCGTTCAGGCAGGCGTTGCGGTCAGCGAACGTATCCGGGGCGGTCTCATGCTGGTAATCACCGGGCAGGGAAATCATGTAAAGGCGCGCGACGCCAAGGAGGCTGTCCGTGGTGCAGAACACGGACAACGGCGGGACCTTGCCGTTCTCAAGGATGCGCTGCAACGTCTCGGCGTCTTCCTCGCAGGTCTCGACGGCCTTGTAATTGTTCACTTCCTTGAGCTTCAGAAGAAGGCTTTCCTTCGCGTAATAACGGGCCCCCGCCCAGTACTCAGAAACGCCGTCTTCCATGCCGACGACAGAGCGGACTACCTTGATCCCGCGCTCGCGCAGGCGTTCGGTCATGACGTCACCCAGGATGTCCGTCGCGCCGATGACCGGCGAGAAGAAGAGTTCCATGTCATCAATGACCCGCATCCCATCCTTCGCGGCGCCAATGGCATCGACCCGCGCCGCGAATGGGTAGTTGCTGCTGTCATATTTACGCAGGCACCAGGAAGCGAAAGCCTTAAGTCCAAGGTTTTCCTCGAACGCGGCGACCTCTGCCCCAAGGCCCGCAAGGCACTCATCCATTGTCTGGTACATCGCGTTGGCAACATCGTGACGGATGTCACCTTGGGTTGAGGTTATGGTTAGTGGGGCTTCGGCGACATAGTTGATGGCGATGTCGGCAACCCCGTCCCCTTCATTCATGCACTTGGTTCCGTAGATGGTAACGCCCGCTGCCGCGTTCAATTGCCCGGCCAGCGACCCGGCCACCGTGGCGCATTCGCCCGCGCCCACCGGATACGAGTCCAACATATAGGTATGAACGCCCGGAGCCACGGCGAACGCCTGCGCACCCGCAAAAAATGCGCCCAAGGCCAGAGCCGTCTTGAGGCCAGTGAACAGATCGCGTTTCACATGAAATTTCATAAATGCCCCCGCGTTGATGCGCAGTGATATTAAAACCACAGGGTATCAATATACCGCGGGCGATGTCATCTGGAAGTGAAAAAACTGGCCCACCCCGTGCAAGAGACGCCGCCAACGGAGGACGCCATGAGACCCGCAACAAGATTCATGACCCTGTTGACTGGAACCCTCGCCAGCGTGACCGTGTCGTTCACTGACATACGCGCCCAGGACAACTTGCTGTTTGAGCGCGCCTCGTGGGAATTCGAGGGCGCGGAATCGATCTCCGTCCAGGAGATTTTTGAGGACGTCGGGATCGACCTCGTCTGCACGATCGTCAACGCCCCCTCCTCCCGCCTCTACAGCGGTTACATCGCAAGGATCCGCCGGGGCGGCGACGAAGTCATCGGCGACCAGGCCGCCATGACCATCGAAACCGACGATTTCGCGCGCCAGACTTTACTGCTGATTGACAGCCCCGAGGGCGACGTATCCACCGCGAACCGCATGATGACCCTTCGCAGGTTGCGCGCGAGTGGATCGCTGATGATCCGCCTCAACGAACC
>CAWUNT010000210.1:0-4604 GCA_963923405.1 uncultured bacterium
GTATCGTCGGCAGCGTCAGATGTGTATAAGAGACAGGCGTTCGATCATTTTGACGCATGAGTTCGCGTCGCGGACAACGGACGAGGCGCTTATGCCTTCACTGCTGTCGCGGTCCAGGGGTTTGCAGATGGCGGGCCATCTCATGGCGTCAAGGCCATGATTTTTGAATTCTGGTTTGACCACGGTGAACTTCGGAATCGGCACGCCGTGGAACGAAACAATTTTCTTGGAAAGAGCCTTGTCCTTGCACATGCTGAGGGATTCAGCGCTGGCTCCGGTATGGGGCACACCAAGCATTTCCAGTACCGACATCACGTCGGCCTCATGGCGCCTCTGGCTGGAGAATGCCTCGCACATGTTGAACACGACATCGGGACGGTGTTTCGTCACGCGATCGAGCAGTGGATCCAGGCGGTCAAACAGGCCGAACGGTTCAACGCGATGGCCCTTGCGGCGCAATGCCTTCATGACATGACGCTCGTCGCGGAAGATGTCGCCCGTCATGAACCAGCGCTCGTGCCCCGGACGGTTGTCCGGTTCACAGCCAATGTCATAGAGCAGCATGATGTCCAGCTTGGTGGCCAAAGGTTTCCTGATCCTCCTTTGGGAGGTATCGCCGCGTTGGCTGGAAACCTTTAGGGGTGTCAGGTTTTTGACGGTGGGGAGGAGAGGATCCTTCGGGCTACGCCCTCAGGATGACGCGGCGAGGCGCTGCAGTTGCCGCCTACGCACTCAGGATGACGCGGCGAGGCGCTGCAGTTGCCGCTGCCACCGGGCCTCGTTCATCAACCGGACTTCATAATGCCGTGCCAGCGAAATTCGCATGCGGCTCGCGTCGCTCGTCCGGATGATGTTTCTCTCACGCAGGCGTTGAGAACCGTGGCGCCGGATGAGGGACTTCACAAAGCGCAACTTTCGCAGTGCCCCGGGGCGGTTCCGGTACTTTGATTCCCAGTCAATTTCTGGTGTGATCGCGACAGCGAATGTCTCCGCGAAATCCTCGTCCGGATGCGCTTGCGCGTAGTGGCCTGGCAAGTGAGTCACATGATCGGGACTCATCACGTCCGGGACGTAAACTTCCGGACGGTAAATTCCGGGATCCCGTCCAAAAGTCCTGCGCCACTGGAAATCACGCGGAATCCTGTAACCGTGATCGAACGAATGTCCTGCTTCGTGACGCAACAGTTTGCGCATCGCGGAAGGAGTTCCCCCTTCAATGGAACCTGTCAGGAGAAATTCGATCTCACGCAAGTCATCGTGCGCCAGGTAAAAAGGCATGGCAATCGCCGGAACTCCGCCGGGACTGAACCACTCGTTGCCGAAGTAAACATCCGGACGCAGATTGCGCAGTCCGGCACTCGAAAGTTCCTCGTAGAGATTCTCGACGTAACGTTTGACCGGAGCTTGCGCCGTAGACGCGCGCATCATCCAGAGTACGTCGCAAATCCGCTCGTTCATCAGCCGGCGCAACCTGGCCGGCAATCGCGAAAAATTGGCTGTGGAGTCGCGCTTCACGGTGACCCTTCCCCCCGCTGTTCACGGGGAGAGTCCTACACCTGCAAAGCCATGTCCCTCAAGGGACTTGTGAGGTCATCCAACAGCACCGGTTGCTTGAATTGCTCGGGGGTCGCACCGGGGGTCCGCGCCAGGTGCCGGGTCCGCAATTCATCCAGGCTGCCGGGACGCAACAGGGTGACGCGGACCGGGCCCAGGCGGCCGGATTCGCGCTTGTCGCGGTACTCGAAATTGAGCCCTGCCAGGGCCGAGTCCAGCCTTCTCGCGACCTCGTCCCACACTTGCTGGTCGCACCCGGCGACTGCCTCAGCATGCAGGACATACTGAGGCGGATGGAGGCCCCGGTCGGGCGCCATCGTCACAAACCTGGCCGCCCGCAGGGCAGGGCCGCAAGCGCCAATGTCCCTGGCCAGGGCTGCCAGGGCTTCCGTGACCTGCGTCGCGGAAAGTTTTTCACCGGTGACGTTGGCGAATTGGCTGCTTTTCCGCAGGAACCGGACTATCGGGGCGCTGCCCGGCCTGCCGTCCAGGAATCCGGTGCACTGAATGACATCGTTCATGTCGTACCGGATCAGGCCGCCAAGGGTGGTGACAACGAGGCGGTATTTCTCCCCCGGTATCAGGTCGCTGGATCCGATCAATCGGGACTCCCGGTCGCCCTCCGCCACGAACTCATAATAGGCGGCGCCAGGATCCAACACTCCGTCGGGCGAGCCGTCACGCAGGGGAACCGTGAAACGCCCCTCGGACGCGACAAGTCCGTGGTCACGCCACGGGACGTGACCCAGGGCCGGCCGAAGGGCCTCGCAGTAGTGCGCCAGCGTCCCGCCCAGCCACATGGTGACAAGTTTCAGGCGCGGCCAGACATCCCTGGGCGTCAGGTGTTCTTGATGCCGCAAGGCGGCGTCCAGTCGTCGTGCGGCGCTTTTGTCCCGGCGGCGCAGTCCGAGGCTGGCGGCCTGGGCGTTCGTCAGGCCGGCGGTGTCGTTGTCTTGGGCGAAGAAGGTGCCGTTGCGCAGGTCGCGCACAAAATCGTGCCCGTGGCGCGCGAGGAGCCCGGTCAGCATCAGGAGTGTCGACGGATTCGCGGCCATGAGCGTGCCCAGGTTGCGGTTGGCGACCGTCAGCCTCAGGAGTGCCTTCAATTTCAGGCTGAACGGTGTGATGGCCTGCGCCTTGTCAGGCACCGCGTACAAGGTTTTGAAACTCAATGGTTGCATGGTCCACGTCGCAAGACCGCTCATTGACGCGCGATCTGGCGAGGACACGGGAAGGACGTCCCAGAAGGCGGCGTCCCGGTGGTCCGCGAAGGTCGCCAACCCCCAGGCTTCCCAGCCGGCGGCCTGCGCCGCGAACGAGGCGGGCGTGACGGGAATCAACTTCGGGCGGCCGGTTGTCCCGCTCGTGGTGACAAACCGGCATTTGTCCGGGGTCAGGCCGGAATCGGGGCCGAACAGCGCGGTCGCGTCACCGGACGCGAAACGCTCGATCCAGGGCCGCATGGGCTCGTAGTCGCAAACGGGAAAGGACTCGATGTCGGGGATGTTCCGGGCCCCATGGGCGAGGGCGAAGCGGCTGCCGGCAATTTGCCCCAGAGATCGCGCAAGGACGACTGCCTGGACGGCATGGAAGGCCTCCAGGTTTCTTTGAAAGGCGGCCAGACGAGGCCGCTTTGCCGCCAGCAGCAGCGATCCAATGGGGCGTCGGTAAAGCATTCTGACCACAATCTTTTCACGTCAGCCGGCCTTTGTAAAAAGACAGTCCGAAGCTGTGAGCTTACCATAACCATATGTATTTATTGATTTTTATTGAATAAATTAGAAATTGATTAAACTATTAAAATAAATTAAAAATGGTTCTGGCCGCTTGGCCAAAATCAGGAGAGTTCTCATGCAGCACCGTATTGCCTTGTTTGCCGCCTTGCTCCCGGCTGTGGTGGCCTGTGGCCGTATCGAGCGTCAGGCGGGCGCCCTGCTGGGTCTGGTCGACGACCATACGTCAGACCGCAACGCCTACTTGATGTTCTCCGAGTCCGCCATCGAGGACATGATCCGTGAGTCTGTGGATGAATCCCGCGAAGTCAATGACACCGTGAACGACGTCAATGTCCAGGCCACGGCCACGACGAGTGGCAAGGTTGGTATCGAGTTGATTCCTTCCGCCGAGGACGCCCGGTTTGTGGCGGTTGTTGACGCCAAGACGCACCTGGACATCAGCGGGTCTTACGATCCACGTTCCGACATTCATATCGACATGTCCGGTGTCGGCGATGTCACGACCACCAGCCGCAAGCCGGTTGAGATCCGGCTGAGTGGCGCGGTCACCAAGCCGTCAGAAGCGACTTATGTATCCGCCCTCGAAGTCACCGGCGTCAACGTCACGGCGACAGGTTGGTTCGCGGGGTACAAGCGACGCCAGGCCGAAAAACAGGCATGGGAAACCATCAACCGGGAATTGCCGGCGCAACAGCACGCCGTTGGCAACCGTGTCGCGAATGAGCTCCGCAAGATCCTCGACGAGCGCGCGGGTAATTTTCTCCTGAATTTGAACGCGACACTCGTACGCGCGTTCCGCGAGTGGTTTGTCGACAGCGGCTATTTGCCTGGCAAACAACTGTTCCAGTCGACGAAAGACGCGATCTGGTTCAGCAGTTTCGGTCACGACGAGGCGCAAGTGGCCACAATCGCTGATCGTTCCATCATTGACGCGCCGGCGAGATCGCCGGTGATGATGGGAGTCGCGGAGGCTCCGATCATGATCGGAATGAATTCATACGCGCTGGAGCACGCTGCGGAAAAAGCCCTGGGCGGAAAGACTTTCCCGGCCGCGGCTGTGTCGCAAATCCTTGTCGCGATTGGCGCGTCGGCACCGCCTCCGGTATGGACAACATTCAAGTATGCCGGCGTCAACGTGACCTTCGCGAAGCAAAAGCCCCTCACGTTCAGGTTCGAGGAGGGTCGTCTGACCGTGTCCGCGAATTTCGAGTTTGTCAGTCAGCAGGCGATCCGCCAGTCCGCGTCGATGCTTCAGTTGACATGGGAGGTGCGTCTGGCCGACGATCTTAACATCAGGTTTGTCCGTGTAGGCGA
>CAWUNT010000211.1:0-4595 GCA_963923405.1 uncultured bacterium
AGGTTGCTGCCGTCGAGTACTGGACGTCGAACTCCTATCGCCGCCAGGGATATTTCAAGATTACCAGCGGCGCGCAGAACGCGACCGAGATCGACGCCCGCGCCTTTGACAGCATGTTCTATCCAGCAACTTATGATGGATGGAAAACCCTGCCCGCTGCGGTCACTTTGCGCGACGGGCGGAAACTGGAGATCCCGGGCGCTCAGGTCGATTTTTGAGCGTGAGGATCAGTTTACACAGGCTTCGTATTTTTCCAGCAGGCTCTGGTCGGTCGCGAACCAGGGCCTGCTTCCGGATTGCGGCCGTACAGGACGGTTCGCGCGGATCTCCGGTTTGGGTCGCAGGTCAAGAACAAGGAACGGGCCGACGCAGGGGCTATTGGCGAGATACGCCGGCCGCGGCGGCATCGGCGCGTCGATGATCCAGACAGGTTCTCGCGTCGCGATCATTCCAATCAATTCTCCGCGGTTCAAGTTGATCATGGACGCTGGATCGATTCCGACGCGCGCAAGCACCCGGTCGCGTTTCCCGGGCATTCCCCATTCCAGAAGGTTCAGGACGCGCACATCCGGCCGGATCCCCAGTGCCACCTGCGCGTATGAAAGCCCGAAGATTTCCTGGTCCGACGCGGCGACGACCAGTGATCCGGGGGGTAACATTTCCAACGCTGACTTGAAGTGCTCTTCCGGGAACGTGTGGTGATCGCGACGTGCCTGGGGGAGCGTTACGAAAATTTGCGCGACCACGAGTGCGGTCATGATTCCCATGAGTGCCCGGTGGCGCACACGCTGCGCGAGATCCGCGATGCCCGCGGCCATGAATGGCATCATCGTGATCAAAACGAACGGATGAAAACGGCGGACGATATCAATCATCTCCGAATCCGGATCGACCCGTGTCAGTCCCAGGAAAACAATGGCGGTGATCGCCGCGGAGGCAAAGGGGACAGCGCAATTTTTGCGCCGGCTCATCATGAAGGCGCCGTGCAACGTCGCCAAAATCCAGAACCAACCGGTATTTGCCGGCAAGTCACGCGCGAAGGCCCGCAGGCCCCCAAGGGCCGTTTTGGCGTCAGCCAGTTTGCCCGGCGCCAGTGAAAACGTCCCGAAATCCGAGCGCAGCAAATAACGCAACGGACTTGATGGAGCCGAAACCCAGTCAAAAGCCGGAACTGAGGCAGCAGCAGCCGTCGCGGCGAAATCCTGCGGGTGGAGGACCCTGTACACGACGACGAGCACCGGAAGGGCACCAGCCAAGGCTCCCGCCGCGAAGAAAATCGCGCTCGAGGCAAGTCCTGTTGCTTTGGGTTTTCCGGCACCTGATTCCTGGCGGGATTCCCGGCCAGCCTGCCAAAGGCACCAAAGGGCTCCTGGAAGGGCGATCGCCGTGGTGTGATGATTGGCGAAACCAAGTCCAAAAGATGCCCCGGCAAGGGCCCACATTATTTTCGCGAGTTTGTGATTTCCCTGGTGGCGGGCGAGGACCGGCAGCAAGAGTGCCCCAGTCAACGTCAACATTCCGAGGGCATGGGCTTCCTGGGTCGTCGCGACCCGCCATGAATCCCGTGCCAGAAATACGACAGCCACTGTCAGCAGGGATTGCGCCGGCGACGCGAGTCCAATGCGCGTGATTGCCGAGAACGCGAGTCCGGCGGCAAGGGCCGCGCAAATCGCCGATGCCCATGCCAACCACAGCCCTGCCGGAACGGCAGGCGTCAACTTCGAAAGCCATGCGGCTCCGCAAGAAATCGCGGTCTGTATCGGGTAACCGGGCGGATGCGCGATCGGCCAGCCTGAGTTCAGGCAGGTCGCGCCCAGGCTCAGGAACTGGCCGGCGTCAGCTTCCTGCACCGTGGACGCGGCGGTCGGCAGGTACGCGACGATGGCCAGCAAGTAAACCCAGCCGAAACACCATCCGCCGGTGTGGCGATGGAGCCATGATTCGCATTTTGCCCAAAAAGAACCGGGCCGGGTGGACGATGAGGAGTTCATCCTCAAAGTCTAACCCGGCCCGCGTACGAAACAAAACTCAGTTGAGCGTAACCTGGATCGTATTGCCCTCGAAAGACTCGACGTTGTGAACGACAACTTCGTCAAAACGGCCAACGCGGCTGGAAACCTCGAACTGGTAGTTCACGTACACCGGTTTCCACTCGGTCGTGCAAACTTCAGGCTCATCGTTCATGTAGCGCATGGCGCGCGGGTGAAGGTTCAGCGTGCGACCTTCAAGACGCGCCTCGACCACTGGTTTCATTCCGCGCGCCGAGCATGCGTTGCCGCCAAGGCGAACGCTCATGCTGACAACTTTGCGGACATGATTCGCGTCAGACGGGATCGCTTCAGACGAGCGCACATCACGAACGACCGCAGGGCTGAGAGTCAAGGGCGACTCCGCGCCCAGAGCAACGCCTGAAAGCGCGGCGGTTGCCGTGATGAATCCGAGCGCCACGGCGGTGCCCGATACGATGCGAGAGAGTCTGAGGTGCAGCTTCGTCATGTGGTGAATCCTCTGGGTCAACTCAAGGTTTGGAGACCAGTCCGCGGGACCTCCGGGACAGGTGTTTTTTATATAGGCATTTAAAAAACATTAAAAGCATAAAATAAATGAGATGTTATTATGGATTGTATATATTTTTGACAGAATCCCTATCCGTCTACATCGTCACAGCCCCTGAAATCCTGCCCCCAGTTGGCCATGCAGGGATTCCCCGGGGAATGTTCTGACTTCCATAAGCAACTGAAAGAAAAGGGTTTTTAGGATATCCGCAGCCCATTCCCCGGGGAATTCCCGTGGCGGGCCCGGCTGCTGTCACTCCTTTTGCACAGGCCGCCATGGGTCAGTGTGGAAGCGGTTTTTCAGCTGATGCGGACTGGATGCGGTGAGGTGACTAAGATGATTACTGGCCGGTTTAACCCAAAAAGTTTTCTTGCGGCTGTCGTGATGGCGACGGTGTTTCAGGGGTCGCTCGCGCTTGGCGCGGATATGCTCCCCCAGTCGCGCATTGACGCGTCGGGAACCGGTGCCGTTCCCGTGGCTGCTCCCATGAAATCTGGATTCAGCAAGTTCACGATTCACGGTGAATCGATTCCTGATGAATCGGCAGGTGATGTCTCCAGGTCCCCTGGTAACGGCATTGACCGCGTCAACCGGTTTGATGCCCTCGCGGGAACATCCCTTTACAAGGGCCTTGATTTGCACCTTGGTGTCCACGGCACCTATGAACGTGAAGGCCAGATCAGCTCACGCCGTGTCAGCGGCGGCTCTCTCATGTTGAAGACCAACATCATCAGTGCTTCCGGTTTCAACCTGGCGCTGGCGCCCTACGTCGAGTCCGGCATCGGTGTGAAGGGCAAGGAAGTCGAAACCCGCGCCGTTCGCGCACGCGGCGGTGTCATGTTGTTGACCGGATGGAATCGCAAGAACGTATTCGAATGGAACCTGGCCCTCGGCAACCGCAATCGCGCGACCGAGGAGTTTGATGGTCTGCGTTTTGGTCACGAATCTGTTTACAAGACCTCATTCAAGGTCAACCTGACCAATGATTTCGGCCTTACCGCCGCCGCCGATGGACGCCAGATCCGCGTCATCCGGGACGGCGCGTCAGAGGAATCGATATTTGGTACCGGTCGTGGCCAGGCTGGGATTTTTGCCCGGTTCGGCAGCATTGAAACCAGTGTTTACGGTGGCGCTTCGATCGACCGCGCCCTTGGCAAAAAATACTGGAAAGCCTCGAAAGATATCGCTGATATCGACGGTGGACGCCTCTTCTTCGGCGCGGCCATTTCCATGAGCCTCGGCAAGAGCGCCCCGGCAAGTGACAGCGAACCAGTCCGCGATTTTGAAAACAACGCGGTTGAGTCCCAGGTCCGGGTAAAGTCCAGGGTCAATGACAAGGCCAGGGCGGTCGAGGAAAAGGCCGAGCCCGTTTCCTACGATAACGACTTCCTGAAGGACTACGGCAGTTATACGGGTGCCCGCGCAGGGTCAGACGACTTCTCCGCGGCGGAAGCCGCTGTGAAAAAACAGGACACGATCCAGGCTGGTGCCTATGACATCACCGCCGTAGAGCGTGAGATCGCCCAGTTGCGCGAGACCGAGAAGAAAGCCGCGGAAGCCCGTCAGAAGGCCGAGGAAGCCCGTCTTGAGAAGGATCGTACCGAGAAGGCCCGGAACGGCGTTGAACGTGAGAAGCAAATGCGCCGCATGCGCAAGGAAGTCCAGTCTGAAGTGGATGCCCTTCCGACCATCACGACAGAAGACATGTCGTGGCGCGGGCTCGAATGATGCGACGCATCATTCGTCTCCACAAAATGATGCCTCGCATCATTCGTGACAACAGAAAGGTGCGGTACCTGCTGCACCTCAAGTTCATGGTCGCCTGCAGCATCGCCGCGTGCACGCGTCCCGAGCCTGTGCAAAATTACGGCGTCGATGACTTGAACCCGACCCTGGCCGAGTCGATGCCCCGTGATCCGGTCGCGCAGGCGCTTGAATCCCTGAAACAATTCTACAACCCCTGGGATCTGGCGCCGGTCGCGCTCCCGTTTGATGGCCTCGGAAACTGGCAGGATTCCGAAATCGCCCACGTCCGCCCT
>CAWUNT010000212.1:0-4579 GCA_963923405.1 uncultured bacterium
GTTCAAAATACCTTTTAACCTGCGCCGGGAGTGAAGCCATCGCGGCCCGGTACTTGTCCAGTGGGACGTTGATTTCCTCGTGAGAGTAAGGCAGCGGTGGGCTGAACCTGAGGTCATAGTGGTATCGCAAGGACTCGTCACGGTTCAGGATGATGCTCCCGTTCGTGTCAACAACGGTCTCCTGGTTGATCCGGGTCGGTATTTCAAGATTCCAGAGTCCGTACGGGACCAGCAGTTCCTTGGCCGCTGTAGGTTCCCTGAAAAACGAGAGGTCCATCTGGGCCTTGCTGTGTGCCTTGCCGACGCGGAAGTCAGGTGTATACATGACGAGCTGCGCGAATTTTCCTGAGTTTTGCCAGGTCTTCCCGTTGAAGGCATCCAGTGTGGCGCCGCGAAGGTAAAGCATGGATCCGTTGTTCGCGAGCCAGTTGGTGTCCCGTGAGGAAATCCATGTGTAGACACGATTCGACTCCTCAATGCTGCCCTTGCCGCCGAGGTTCACCTGGTTCGAATATCCCGTCCGTGACTTGACGCCAGCAAGGTTGAAGTCCAGCGCGAGGTCATTTACCCGCGGGAACCAATAGAAGATCATGCTGCCGAAAATCACGCCGATCGGGATGGCGCGTACCAGCTGGTAAAAGAAGTTGACCGTCAATCGTTCGGTGGCGTCGCCGGCGTTCACGGACAGGAAATACATTCGTGCCGCATTCAGGGTCATCGCCATCGCCAGGATGAAACCGAGGAAGGCGCCATAACTGTCGAGGTTGTCGGCCAGCATGACGGCGCCCAGGGAGATGAGGTTTGTCACGGTGATCGCCGCGAAGACACGGCGCTGGGCCGACATGTTCTGCATGAGCGCCGGGAGGATCGCCAAAAGGGTCTCCATCGCGATTGTCGCGAAATCCTTCTCCGCCCGCTGAGCGAAGAATGCCCACATGACAATCACGAGGCTGACGGCGTATCCCCCGAGTCGCACGGTCCGCAGGTTCCGTTGCGCAAGGCGACGGTGAGCCAGGACGCATATGGCGCAAAGCGTCGCCGACGCGATGAGCGGCGGCAATGTTGTGGCATGGCTCAGGGCAGTCAGGCCAAGGGTCGTGATGATCAGTAGTGACCAGGAAAGGTAATAATAATTGGGCGCGGTGATGACCGCGAACCGCCAGACGCGATGCTCAAGCATATTTTGGATCGCGTTCTTGATCATGCGTGACGCCCCGCCGCGAGCCTGGGATCATGGCTGATGTAGCTGCGCCATTCATAGCCGGATAAAGAGAGCTCAAGTTGGAGGAATACGCCCTTGAGTTCGGCTTTCGCGTCAAGGCTTTCCCACTTCCGGTCCTTGTTGGCATGGTCCGGCAGGGCGGCGAGGAAGTGGCAGATCTCCTCGTAACCCACGGTATATGTGCCATCGTCGAGTTGCAGGATGACCTCGCGCGACGCGTCCTTGATGACTTCTGCCGCGGTCCTGATGACACTGATAATGCGCTCGTAGGTTTCTTCTGTCTCAGCCTTTCGCAACACGCCCCAGTTCGTGGTGATCATGATGCCGAATTCAGCGACCTCCGAACGGTATTCCTTCAGTACCCATAGGCGAGATGGCTTGCCGGCGCTTTTCTTCCAGTCAATGTGCCTGGAGGAGTCCTGGATTGTGTGTGGCTTGTGTGCGAAAAACTCCCTCTCATCATCCTGTTGCGCGACGCGCTTCCGGTAGTCGCTTTTGAGCTGCTCGTAGAGGTCGGGGATCACCCTCGGAAGGACCGTAAGGAATCCTTTGGCCTCTGTGATTTTGAACTTGTCGATCAGGCCAAATGGGAAATTTGTCCGCAACAGGAACCTGATCGAGCGATACAAGCCCCGCTTCATCGGGTCCATGCGGACCGTAATGGTTTTTGAGGCCTTGGGCGGCAATGACATGACGTTGCCTGTGCCATACGTCCCTTTGGGTTTTACCGGGAGGATGATGGCTTTCGGGATTTCGTTTACCGCATAATTCTCGAAACCGTAAATCGGCACGAAGCGGTGATTGTTCTGGACGACGAGGAGCAGATCGAAAGCCTTGCCGGTTTCGGCGCTGTGCTGCAGGTATCCAGTCACTTGATAGTTCTTGATCGCAGACTCGGAAAGGATTCCTGAGATCAGGATAAGGCTCAATCCTGACGCGAGAAACAGGAACAGTGCGTTCATGCCAGTATTTACCGCGATCAATCCCGCGACAAAGACGAGCGCCAAGGCATACACGCCCGGCGTCGTGAAGGAGAGTCCGCGGTTTACGGATTTGTAATACATGGCGACCCGTCCCGGCCCCGTTCTTGTTGATCAGTCAATATCAACCTGGGCGATGATGTTCTTGATCGCTTCGGTACCGTCAAGGCCCGCGCGCGGAATGATCCTGTGGGACAATGACGATGTCGCGAGGTACAACAGGTCATCTGGAATGACGTAGTCGCGGCCTTCAGTCAGGGCGCGCGCCTTGGCCATC
The DNA here is from genome assembly GCA_963923405.1 of uncultured bacterium. Classification (GTDB taxonomy): domain Bacteria; phylum Bdellovibrionota_B; class Oligoflexia; order Oligoflexales; family RGVZ01; genus RGVZ01. The sequence continues at coordinate 2,480 of CAWUNT010000212.1, forward strand.
CTCAGCCATGAAACACCTCCCCGGGTCGAGATGCCGAGCTTGATGCTCTCCGCGTGACGGGAGGCATCGATCACGCGCTTCGCGATTGAGAGAACGCGATCAGCGACAAACACGCCGTCAAGCGCCGCTTGGGTCCGCAGCAGTTCTCCGTTCTCGAGAAGCTTTTCGGGTACCGACGCGAGAGGATCCATGGTAGCTACGCGGAGGATCTCGATCTCCTTTGCCTTGGATGGATAATCCAGCCGGATTTTCGCGGCAAACCGGTCCAGCTGGCTTTCTGGCAGCGGATAAGTACCGATGCTTTCATTCGGGTTCTGCGTCGCGAAGACGACGAACGGCTTCGGAAGTGGTTGCGACCGGCCTTCGATGGTGACGGATCCCTCTCCCATTGCCTCCAGCAGCGCTGACTGTGTTCGCGGGGACGCGCGGTTCAATTCGTCAGCGAGTACGATCTGGGTGAAGATCGGTCCCTTGTGAAACTGGAATTTCTGGGTTTCCTGGTTGTAGACGTCAACGCCGATAACGTCGCTCGGAAGCACGTCGTTAGTGAACTGGACGCGCTTGAAGTCCAGGCCGAGCATCTTCGCGATGGATTTGATGAAAGTGGTCTTTCCGATTCCGGGTACGTCCTCAAGCAGAACGTGACCTTGCGCGAGGATGGCGCAGAGTGAAACGGTGCACACCATCGGTTTTTCCGGGACGAGAAGCTCCATCTGCTTGCGCAGAAGTTTAAGGCTGTCGAAGACCTGGTTGGAGATCAGGGTCTCGGTTGATGATCGTTCTTGTTCCAGTTTTCGAGCATGCGCAACCATGAGTTCCCCCGGAATTGAAAGACGTCTTGCGTATCTAGTGTCGGCACCTGGATGCTTCGTGTGAGTGGCAGGTGAATTTGGTGGATCGCAAAAATTCCAGGATTCGTCTGTGATCACGGAGTAAAGGGCAAATAAAAAAGGACCCCGGAAGGGTCCTTTTTCTGGTTGGTGTCATTCCTGTGGATCAGTCGAGTGACTGGATGCTCCACGTTTCGTTTCCGCGATCGCCAATCCCGTTCCACGGCTGTGAAGGTTGTGAAGGCTGGGACGGCGTGCCAGGTTGCGTCTGCGGGGCAACCGGTGGTTGCGGTTGCACTTGAGGCACAACGGGCGGCTGGTTGGACGGCGGGACATTGCTCTCGATCCCGACGTTGATCGACAGGCTCGTATCGAGTGGTTGTGTGTTCGGCGTCGTGCCCGGGTTGGTATTTGGCGTGGTGCCGGGGTTCGTGTTCGGCGTGACGCCAGGACCCGTTGGCGGGGATACGAGGCGCAACGTCAATTCCATTTCGTTCTGGCCCGGACGCAAGGTGATGCCCTGACGTTCGCCTTTCAAGCGGAGGACGTTACCTTCGGAGATTTCAAGCGTTACGGTGCCTGGCTGGTTTGGCTTCAGTTTATTTAGACTGATGCGGGACTTGCCTCCGGAGAAGCGAATCGCGCCAGAATCGGTTTTGCCGAGAAAGCTGAATTTGTAAGTGAGGCGCGCCGTGTCAACGTTGAAATTGTCTTTCAGGACTCGCTCATCGAGAACAGCGGTGAGGCTGCCCGAATCAGTGAATGACTGGTCAGCGTTTCCCTGGTTGGTCCATTGGCTGTTCGGTTGCTGGACCTGCTGGCTTCCCGGCGCGACTTCAACGCTCGGGGCGCGGGAAACGCATCCAACGGAGACGGTCATGAGAGCCAGAGCCGCAAGAGTCATGCGAATGCCTGGTTTGTGCAGCGTGCGGGCGTTAAAGGAGACAGTATTGTGCCGTGCGCGATTCATGGTCTTCCTCCGGGTTTACCGGACTGTGTGCAAGGCACGGGCCAGACGCCTTGGACAGGCGCAAGTCCCCGATGTTCCGTGAGCGTGACTTTTTTCCCGCGTGATTCGCGGCTGGAATTGTCAAACGTTTTGACAGATGGCGCTCCTCTGGCGTTACAAAATTCGACAGCTTTCAGGATAACAATAGGTTACGGTTGGACCGTGATTTGCTCTCAGGGTCACCGGAGGCGTGTTGTTGCTGCCATGCGTCGAGTTGTTGCCACCATCGTCATACTGATGTCTCTCCAGTCTCTGGCCGCC
>CAWUNT010000213.1:0-4575 GCA_963923405.1 uncultured bacterium
CACGTTTTGCGTGCTGCCTACAGACCACGTTGATTTGAACTTGAGTTGGTCGCGCACCAGTTTCGGTACCGACTTGAGTGACGGTAACGTGCTGTGCCGGTCGATGAAAATCAACTGCGCAAGGTCCGCCACAGTCTGGATGCCGCTGGCGAGCGCGACCGGCGCGACAAATACGTGACGTTCAAGTCCGAGGTCGGACATGCGGGCAGGACTGTTCATCGCCGCGGCAATGTCCCCGTTTCCAGACATGATCACCGCATCGAGACGCCCGTTCTCAAGATCGACAAGGAGTTCTTCCTCGGATCCCGGACGGATGTTTGGCAGGATGTCCGGATGCTCTTCCCGGACGGTCATGACAGCCGGGAACACCCAGTTCTCTGCCAGATCCCGCCGCACGCCAATCTTGATCTCATCGCCCTTCAACTCGGACGATCCCTCAAACGCGGTCAGGGCCTTGATTGCCTTCAACGCGAGTCGCTGGCCGTCCCGCGTCAACCGGACGCCGCGCCCTTCTTTTTCCAGGATCTTCCGGGTAAAGGCCTCTTCCATTTTGCGGATACGCTGTGTGACGGCCGGCTGGGACAGGCCCATTCGTTGACCAATGGCGGTCACGCTGATTCCATCGTGCAGGAATCGCAGGATCAGGAAATCATCAACATTCAACAAGCGCAGTTGATGCATTGAATCCGCCAGACTCACATGGGTGGACAAATCGCGAACGTCGGGACCTTATGAAAGATCCGTGCCATCCCGGCCACCGTGTGATTTCAGCGACTTGTCATTTGATGTCTGGCTCGAAATTGTTGCCAGAATAGACACTGGCTAATTTCCGGATGGCTTCAAGCAGGCCCTTGAACTGTGTTGTTCCGGTCAGGGGGTTGATGATCGTGACCCGCAACCAGTAATGTCCGTCCAGGCGGGTTCCCGTGATGTACCATTCGCCCTCAGAGACCAGGCGGTTGCGGATCCACTGGTTCAACTGGGACAGGGACTCCGCGGCTTCGACATCGCCGGATCCCTTGCCCGGCAAATAACGGAAACAAAGTATGTTGCATTGAGGATCATGTGCCGCCTCGAAATCCGGGCTTCGGGCGATCAGTTCCCGCAATTCCCGTGTGTTGTCCATGGCGCGGTCGATCAAGGACGCGATGAAGTCCTTGCCATACAGACTCCAGATTCCCCACAGCCCCAGGGACAACGCCCCCTTGGTGCACTCAAATGTCCGGAGTCCTCCGTCGAATTCCGCCATTCCCGCCGGGTCGTCCGGATCGAACAGATACGGCGCGTCCTGGGCGAACGCCTGCCAGCTGTGTCGCGCGTCCCGGTAAAACAGATAAGTGCTCAATGCCGGCACGAACAGCATCTTGTGCGCGTCCCACGCGACGCTGTCGGCCTGGTCGATTCCGGTCAACAGGTGTTTGTGCCGCTCCGAGAACAGGAAACTTGCCCCGTGCGCGCCGTCTACGTGAAACCAGAGTTTATATTTTCTCGCCAGCGCCGCGATCCCTGCCAGGTCATCGAACGAACCGGTCGGGGTCGTGCATGCTGATCCCACAATCGCGAAAATATCGAGGCCGCGATCCCGCGCCGACGCGAGGATTTCCCCGGCCTTTTTCAGATCCATGCGTCTCTTCGCGTCGACCGGAACCTTCACCAGTTGCGAGGTCCCGATTCCCAGGATGCCGCACGCGCGGGCGATGCAATAATGACTGTCCGCGCTGGTCATGATCGCTGGCTTGAGGCCGCCGGCCGCACCCATCCCCGATTTCCACGAGTCCGCGTACCGGATGTTGCGCGCCGCCAACAGCGCCGTCACGTTGGCCAGCGTGCCGCCGTGGGTCCCGATTCCCGCGAATTTACCGGGTTCCCAGCCGATCAACTTGCCCAGTTCGTTGATCACCGCCCGTTCCGCGGACGTCCCGAAAGGTGCCATTTCGAACACGGCCGCCCCCTGGTTCGCCGCGCGTCCGAGAACATCAAACAGCGCCGCGGCCGGGACCGCCGGAGGAACCTGGTGACCCATGTAGCGCGGATCATGCAGGTGATGGCCGTTGGCCAGCGCCATGGACGCCAGGGCTGCGAAGTCGGCCTCTTTCCCGGATTTCAGGGCATCCTCCGCCATCCTTATGTATGCGTCCGGGGTAAGTGCCGGAACCGTCCGGCCTTTTTGTTCCTGACATTCACGGTAGTAACGTTCCAGGCAATGCCCGAGATCCGTTACCAGGCGCTGGGTTTCCGCAGGCGAAAAATATTTTTTGATGTCGTGGCTCAATTTCATCAGAGTTGTGCTATACGTGTCGCCCCGGGTGGTCAATGGGCTTGAAACCTTTGACAGTCAATTAACACAAGCCTCCGGGAGCTTTCCATGATCAACGCAATCCTCTCATCAGTCATCGTCGCAACCTGCACCACGGGCATGTCCTATACCGGCGAAATCAAGGCCCGGCTGACACGTTCCTACGACGGCGGCGAATACCACCTGGTCGTCGAATCCTTCAAAGGCGTCGACGGTGACGGCTCGGCAGGCATCCTCGCCGACGAAACCACCTCTGGCCTCAACGCGATCCACATGGAAAACGGCATGATGTACCAGTTTGAGAAGTCCGAACTGGAAATCTTCGGCGTTTTCACCCAGCCCTGGGACGCGAAACTTGACGGCGAATTCCGTCGCTTGAACACGCGCGGTGAAGTGATCGATACCGTCAAGATGACCTGCGACTACAACGAATAACGCGTTGAAGTTTCTTGCGTCCTGTTTCTGATTTTCAAGGCGTTGGCCTGCCGGCAGGCCGGTAGGCTGACGCTTCGAGTCCCGCCCTTCCCATCGCGTCAAATGTGAATTTGACCTCACGCCGCGTCAACGGCCCCGCGACTGGTTCATCAAGGATTCGTGTCGTGCCTCCCGGTGCCGGCTCAATTATCCGTATAGTTTTGAAAAGCTCCGACGGATCAGGCAATCCGCCGCGCGGAAACCTGCGCCACTCCACAACCCGCCCGTCCTGCATCTTGTGATAGAAATCCTTGGTCGTTGTCAGGCGATAGGGTGATCCGCCCGCGTATCCGACCTTCTCGAACCACACGTCGCGGTCCACGTAAGTAAGGACGTGCTCCAGGTCTCCTTTGCTGCTGAGGACCAGAAAAATGTCCCCAAAGTCGATCGGGGTCGTGGACTGCAGTGCCTGATCGTAGATCTGTTCGATGGAATTGCCCCGGCCCATTCGCTGGCTGCGCGAGTTGTCTTGCAAGACAGCCTGCATTTCGGCGGTGTCCGCGTAAAACAGGATCACGCTGCCGCTCAAGTCACCCCGTCCTCCGCCGTCGGTGTTACCGATCGATGTGCGCACGATCTCATATCCGGTTCCCCAGCAGTTGCTGGCAATCCGGGTGTAATCCTCCTGCACCTCGGGCTCGAACTCGTGATTCATCGTGGCCTGCATGAATGGCATCAGGAAATCGGCGAGGGTGTATGCCTCTCCCGCCTTGTACTTCACGCGCGACAGACCGAATCCGTACGTCTTTTTCAACGCCTTGAATTGTTCAGCGGTCAGTGACGGGAAAACGACATTCAGATGTGGCACAGGGTAGTCCTGTTGCCACTGGTAGTATTCGTTGGTCGCCCGGTACTCGACGGGATCCCCGCCAAGTCGTTCTACGGCGTTCAACTCGAAGCCCTGAATGGCCTCAACGTGACCCGGTTTCAAGCGCCGGAACTCGTGGAGCTGGCTCGTGTTTTTGTTCGCCTTGGGCGCGATCACGGGAGTCTTGCAACTGATCGTCATGCACAAGGACGCGATCCCGAACCCACTCAAAAGAACTCTGGATTTCATGCGCGGTTTTCCCCGGGGAGGTTGTCGCTCCATTATACATCTTGCCGGGCCCTGGTTGATGCGGTACCTCCCGTCTCAAGCCGGGATGCCGATGATCGCGCCCGGAACGAGGTGACATCATGAATCTTTGCAAACTTTTTGGAATTTACGGTTTCGCTCTCGCGGCCCTTTTGGCCACCGCGTCCTGCGGGCGTGATGACAGTCACGCGCAAGACCAGGGGGCTTCCCTGCAGCAAGTCCTGCCGATGTGGCAGTGCAATGCCGTTCCCGTCAACGGCATGCCACAGGTTTACTGGTTGCACGCGAACCCGGCCATCGCGCAACGCAACGCGCTCAACGCATGCTGGCATCACTATTACGTGCCCTGCAACCTGACCGGTTGCTTCCGGGTCCAGTAAGGCGTGCACGCGACCTCTGAAAAATCAGGGTCCGGCGTCAGCCTTCATCAGGGTCTCGGCTTTCGCGAGGCTGTGTCTCTTGTCGTCGGTACCATCATCGGGACCGGCATTTTCCTCAAGGCCGCCGTCATGGCCCAACTCGCCGGCAGCATCCCGGCAGTCCTCGCCGCATGGGTGGTCGCGGCGGTGCTTTCCTTGACCGGCGCCCTCTGTTACGCCGAACTGGGATCACGGTTCCCGCACGCAGGTGGCGAGTATGTCTTCCTGCGCAAGGCCTGGCCCGAACTCGTCGCGTTCCTCTATGGCTGGACCCGTTTCTGGATCGGTTCCCCGGCGGCCATCGCCGCCTA
>CAWUNT010000214.1:0-4566 GCA_963923405.1 uncultured bacterium
CTCTTGCCCCCGCGCGTGATCCCGGCCTATCAAGGCCGCACCGTGTTGCCGGTATCGCGCGGGGGCAAGAGGCTCGCCAAATCCGGTGGCGGCCCTGACGATCGCGGATTTGTTGATCCAACCGCGAGATTCTCGGACGAGCGCGCTTCAAAGACGGCGAAAGACGGTTATTACTCGGCGCCGGGGCAAGTGGCCCAGTCGCAAGTTGGCGGGACTTTCCAGTTGCGCAACCAGAACAACGGGTACTTCATGAACGTCCGGACGTTGAAATCGGACCCGATCTTCGTCAAGAAAGGAAATCTCAACGCGTTCTTTTCCGGCAGCAGCGAGTTCGTCGGACGCGACGAGACTTACGAGATCCTGACCAATGACGGAACCCCTACCGGGCAATACATCCGTCAACAGTGGTATCCGTCGATGGGAATCAACAGCGCCTACTCGACCCAGCAGCACGTGAGCCTCAATGAACTCGACGCTGAACTCGCGCGTTCGCAGGAAGGTCGCGATGAGAAACTGCGCGCCCTTCACGAGCGCAACGCCGAACTGCAATCCCGCAGCGAGGCCGCCTTGAAGGCTGGCGCTGACGCGGAGCGTGGTTTTATCAAGGCCATCGAGGCGGCCCCCGGCAACATCGCGGTCGGCACTTTGAAGGATACGTTCAAGGTTTCGGGGCTTGGCAACCAGGTCGCGGTTGACGTGGTGGCTGAGGCAGGAAAACAAACCCTTGCCGCCGGGTCCACCGCGATCACCAATTACGCCCTCGGTGACACGGGTGTTTCCGCGCTCAGCCAGTTTGATGCCAGCAAGATCGTCACCAGTGGCGTTTCGTCCCTGGTCAAGAACGGCGGCCTCAAGGACGCGGGGAAGGATGCCGGCCAGGCATGGGCTTCGTGGCAGGCGTCGAATCTCGGTAGTTCTGTCTTGTCGATCGAATCCGCCGGGAATCTCGGTGCCGCGGTCGCGGGCACGGGTTTGACCAAACTCGGTGACGGGCTCGCGGTTCGTCCCCTGATCTCCGGCAAGGGTCCGGATGTCGTATCCGAAGGCTTGAAGACCGGCATTGATGTCACCAAGGATTTTCTTGGCAAAGTGACCCCCGGTGGGCCGATTGTTGTCAACACCCTGGCGGAAGAGGGGAAACTCCTGGTGACTGGTTTTGGCGCTGTCGGGACCAATTACAACGCGTTCGCGCAAGTGAACCAGCAAGGCGCCGTCCTGACCCAGATCGCCAACGAGACGGTCGGCAGGGGGCAGGCCGAAATCAACGGGCTGCGCGCGCAACTGGCGGAACGCAGACAAGAGATCCAGCAGGGCAGCCCCGGCACGGGGGATGAATTCGGCGCCGGGGATTTCAGTGGCGGCGGTGACGACTTCCGTGACGATAATTCTGGAGGCGGCGACTTCTGAGGCTGCCGTCAATCCCGGCAAGCGATCGTAACGTCGAAGCGGCACGAGGCGCCTTCTTTGAGGCGCAACGTGCCCTGGTCACGGTGCGGCGCGTCGGGAAGGCCGTACCACGGCTCGACACAGAAAAAGTGCCGGTCAGGTTTCGCCCAACAAACGAGATTGCGCCACGGGGATTCCTTCGTCCACGAGATCTCGATGGCGCCGATCCGCGCCGCGCGCCCTGAAAGGCCCGTAAAGATCAAATTGTGCGTCGCCTCGTCATGAACAGGCACTTTGACAGTCGCCTTGACGCCCGCGAGTGTGTCAGCCGCGAGTTTTTTCGGACCCGCGTTGCCGTCTGGTGTGACGGCAATCGTTTCCAAGGCCGGTATTTCAAGGGAGTCGTATGCGAATGAGAAATACCCGTCTTGTTTGTCCACCGGATGGCGCGCCGCGAAGTAGGGGTGAAATCCGGGCGCGACGGGCATCAAATTCCCATCCGCGTCCGGCAGGATCTCGTCGCACCTGATATCCAGCCTGGCGGTCAGGGCGTCCACTCCGAGTTCGTAATCCAACTTCAACGTGAACCGCCACGGGAAGGCGGACCGTGTTGCCTCGTCGTCCGTCAGGGACAACGTCGCGCCACTCACGGATTTCGATTCGACATGCCACGCCTTTCCAAAGGCAAATCCATGCAGCGGCATCGTTTTTGGTCCGGCGCCCGATGGCAGGTAATTCCCCAACTTGCCCTGATGCCAGACGCGTCCGGCGAAAGGAAAACACAGCGGCATGCCGCCGGCCGGCCACATGCCCGCGGATACAGGCATCGTCACCGGGAAAAGAACGGGTTTTCCCCGGACGGTGAATGACGCGACAGTGCCTCCCGCGCCGGGCAGGATTGATGCCGTCAGGTCGCCGTTCGCGAGTTGGATGGTGTCGATTTTCACAGTGCTTGACTCACGTTTTCTCTGGCCGACCTCCGGGCGCGCGCTGTCGCGCGCAGCCACTCGATCACGCCAGGCAACACCGAGATGATGATGATCGCCACGATGATGATGTGGAAGTTGCGTTGGACGGCGGGAATGTTCCCGAGGAAATATCCGGCCGGCAGGAAAGTCCCGACCCACAGGACGGCGCCGGTGACGTTGAACATCGCGAACCGGCGGTATTCCATCGAGCCGATGCCGGCGACGAAAGGGGCGAAAGTGCGGATGATCGGCATGAACCGCGCGATGATGATGGTCTTTCCACCGTGGCGTTCATAGAATTCCTGCGTCTTGCGCAAGTGGTCTTTCCGCAGCAACCATGAGTCTTCGCGCGAGAAAACCTTCGGTCCCAGGTACTTGCCGATGTGATAGTTGGTCGCGTCTCCCAGGATGCCGGCGATGGTCAGCAAGAAAAAAAGCGGGACAATCTGGATCGGCGATGTTGGCAACGCGGCCAGGGCCCCGACGGCGAACAGCAAAGAGTCGCCCGGCAGAAACGGCGTGACGACGAGACCCGTCTCGCAGAAGACGATCGCGAAGAGCAACGCGTAGAGCCACGGTCCCATGATCACGACGAGCTCGTTCAAGTGCACGTCAAGATGAAGGAACCAGTCGATGATTTGCATGAGGAATTCCATGACGACTCCGCGCGGATTTTGATACAACATGATCTGATCACTTAATGTAATCGCCAACTTGCAGGAGTATCAAGCGTGAAACACGGACTGCGTTCCGTCCTCACGACGACGGTCATCATCGGCGCCCTCGGCTATTTCGTTGATATCTACGACCTGGTCCTGTTCAGTATCGTTCGCGTCCCCAGCCTGAAATCGCTGGGAGTGGGTCCAGACCAGCTGGAAGGAGTCGGCATCCGGCTGCTCAACATGCAGATGACCGGGATGCTCCTTGGCGGGATCCTGTGGGGCGTCCTTGGCGACAAGAAAGGTCGCGTATCAGTCCTTTTCGGATCGATCCTGATGTACTCGCTCGCCAATATCGCCAATGGTGTCATTGGCTGGATGCGACTCAGCGACCCTGTCGGCACTTACGCCTGGTTGCGTTTCATCGCGGGGATCGGCCTGGCCGGTGAGCTGGGAGCCGCCATCACGCTGGTGGCAGAGACACTGCCGAAAGACCGGCGCGGCCTCGGTACGTCTCTCGTGGCCGGCATCGGCGTTTCCGGCGCGATCACGGCCGGGTTGATCGGTGAATTTTTCTCGTGGCAACTGGCGTATGTTGTCGGGGGTGTGCTGGGACTGATGCTTCTCGTCGCCCGACTGCGCATGTTTGACTCCGGGATGTTCAAGAGCATCAAGGGCAAGGCTGGTGTTTCTCGTGGCAACCTTGTCATCCTCGTGTCGAATCCACGTCGTTTCGTGCGTTACGTGAATTGCATCCTGATCGGTTTGCCGATCTGGTTTGTGATTGGCATCCTCGTGACTTTCTCGCGTGAGATTTGCGCCGATCTTGGCGCTACGGACACAGTGTCGCCGGCTTTCGCCATCATGTTCGCCTACGGTGGCCTCGTGATCGGCGACATCTCAAGCGGCCTCGTCAGCCAGTGGTTGCGCAGCCGCAAGCGCGCCGTCGCCGCGTTTCTGGGGGCAACGGTCGTGTCGGTTCTCGTTTACCTGACGTCTCGCAACCAAAGCCCGGCTTATTACTATTTCATCTGCCTGCTCATGGGCACTGGAGTCGGTTACTGGGCCATGTTCGTGACGATCGCGGCGGAGCAGTTCGGGACAAACCTGCGGGCCACCGTCGCCACCACAGTGCCGAATTTCGTGCGGGGCGCGGTTGTCCTGATCACGTTGAGCTTCAAGGAGCTTTCGGTTTCTTACGGTCGCATCCTGTCGGCCGGCATCGTCGGCGCCACGTGCTGCGCCCTCGCGGGGGTCGCCCTTTGGCGCCTCGAGGAGTCTTTTCACCGGGACCTGGATTTCCTGGAAGAATGACGGCTACCGGACTGCGTTCCCGGTTTTGTCATTTACCTCCGGCCGGATAAGTGGTCGGGAACACGGTCTCGTCATAGACGAACGTCTGGCCGATTTTCGTCTCGCCCTGACCCTTGCGGATGAAAACGATGGCACCCTCGTTCACCGGGAATCCGCGCGGTGAGACAATTTTTTTCTCGGGACCGAAGAATCCGACGACGTGGCCTTTGACGCTCGCGCCATAGTTTGGCGGACCTTGG
>CAWUNT010000215.1:0-4565 GCA_963923405.1 uncultured bacterium
TCGGCAGCGTCAGATGTGTATAAGAGACAGGTCATGGACGGATGGGTGGAATTCATTTCCCTCGGAGTCCTTTCTTGTCGAAACTGTCTTCACGTTTGGCATCGTGAATTCCCCGGGATGGCCGAGCTATCCATCATGTACGGTTCCAGCAAGGCTATCGACAGCGCGAGGCGACTCACAGCACCCAACCAGCGAATGCTGTCCGAAATGGCGCTTCTGAGGCAAATGACCGCGGTTGGATCCGGACGGTCCAAGCCCCGGTTGCTGGATTACGGCTCGGGGTTTGGCTTGTGGGCTCGGGCAGCCGTCTCTGCTGGATTTGAGGTTGTCGCATTCGAGCCTAGCTCAGAGCGCGCGGAAAGCCGCGATAGTGACGGGTCGTTTCGATGCGTCAACGACGTGGCATCCCTTCACGGTGAGAGATTTGACGCCATCAATTGCGAGCAGGTCCTGGAACATGTTGGCGATCCAGGGGCTGTTCTCCAGACGTTCCGGAACTTGTCCTCGCCCGGGGCACTGATCCGTATCACGGTGCCGAACTCGATCGCGTTGTTGCGTTCGCGTCGGGAGCTGGAGAGTTTTCCATTCGACGGTCAACGCCCTCACATGCTTTCACCGTATGAGCATCTGCATGGGTTTACGCCGAGGTCGTTCGACTGGTTGATTCGGTCGGCCGGCTTGCGGAAAAGTCATTCAGTTGTGTATCGCGCGCCGAAACAGTGGTTGCGGATGATGGTCCCGAATACATTTTTTCTTGGCAGGTTTGGTGATTAGGGCGTCCGTCGCTGCAATTCCCGTTTTTAAACCCCGGCAAAAAACTGTAGGGTTCGTCCTGTGAAGTCCGGACGCCTGTTATTGGAAAAAGCGCATGTCGTGGCTTTTTTGTTTTGAGAGTGGGGAGCACCTTTGAAACTTGTAAATTTCAGCATCGGTGGAAAAGCGAGGGCAGGTCTGAGCGTAGACGGGGTCCTCTATGACATCGACCAGGTCCTGGCCTCTCTGAGGGAAGTGAAGCTGTTTTCGAAACCGAGGCTGCTTGAGGGATTCGAGCGTCCTGTCTCTGTTGCCAGCCTTGTTGCGGCGGGGGATCAAGGAATCGAAGCCCTGAGGTGTCTCGAGCAACATATCCGCTGGGTCAGGGACGCCGGCGACCCCAGCGTTTTGCGCAACGCAAGGGTTGATGGGGCTGATGCGCGCTGGCTGCCTCCAATCGAGGCGCCGGAGCTGTTTTACGGGATCGGTGGCAATTCGCCTCTGTTCTTCAGGGACAAGGGGTTTCAAATACCCGCTTATCCGCGTGGATTTCAGCGTCCTGCGAGTAACCATTCCCTGATCGGGCATAATGGCCGGGTCAACATCCCGCCCACGTATTCCACGATGCGCGCGTCTGCTGAACTCGGTGTTGTGATCGGGAAACCCGGTAAATCCATCCCCGCCGCGAAGGCGATGGATCACGTGTTTGGCTACACCCTGGTCAACGACATGTGCTCGGACTCATGGAAGGTGATCGCTCTTGATGGCAAGGATGAGCGGCTCATGCATGAGGATATCACGGTGTTCACTGCTCGTGCGTCGACTTCGTATTATTCGCGGGCGACAGACACGTTTGCCGCGGTCGGGCCCTGGATTGTGACCAAGGACGAGGTCCCTGACCCGTATAACTTGATGGTCTATAATTACCTTTCCGGTGTCTTGAGGGAGCGGTCTTATACCCAGGCCATGGTCAACGGGATCGAACAGACCATCGCGTACCTGTCGCGGATCTTTACGTTGAAACCCGGCATGATTATTCATATGGGAACCATGGGCATCGATGGTTACACCATAGAGCCGGACATGTTCCTCGGGCCAGACGACTATTTTGAGATCGAATACGAAAAAGTTGGCAAGCTTCGCTGTTACGTAAACGACCAACGTCCGAAGGGTTGAACATCATGTCACAGTCGCGTCCTCAGAATTGGGCCATGGTCGGGAGCGCTCCGGCGTCCCAGGCCGTTTGGGGAATCAAGGAGATTTCATTTCCCAGTGGTTATTGCCTTCCCACTCCGGCGGTCGCTGAGACTGGGGCGCCGCTGATCCGTTCAAAGGAAGCCCAGAACATCCATTTGATGGGGGGGCTGGCTCTCGAGATTGGCAAGCGCGGTTTCAAGGTCGATAAGGATTCGGCTGGCAGCTACATCGCTGGCCTGAAGCCATGGATCGGACTGTATGGGGACTTTGTGTTGTCTGACCTGTCCGCCCGCAAGGGCCACAGTATCACGATGTGGGACAGGGGAGTTGACGTGTTTTATGGTCTCTGGCTGGAGTCCAGCCACTCTTTTGGCACGTTGATCCCCTGGGTTGAGTGCAAGGCACTGCTGTCCAGCAAAGTTAGCCTGTCCGAGGATTCCAGGGAATGCTCGACCGTGCCGGCTTCGGATTACTTTTATCCCCCGGAATCAATCGTACCATTCATGACAAGCTTTCTGACGCTGGACCCCGGCGACACATTCATTTTGGGCCCGCTGGTGAGCGCGAAACTTTCGCCGGGCGCGACATCGGCAACCGTAAAGATCGGGGCGCTGACGCATACTGTCAGTATCGTCAACGGCTAGCAGCACCTTCATACCCCGACCGACAGGAGGGTGTTTTTGTCGCAGAGTATCGCAGTCATCCCGGCGAAGTCGCATTCCCGACGCCTTCCGGGGAAAAATTTACGTCTGTTGGGTGGAATCCCGCTCTTCCTTCACTCGGTCAGAGTCGCGTTGGAGAGCGGGCGTTTTGACAGGGTTATTTTTTCCTCTGACAGCGACGAAATGTTGAAGATCGCCGCTGAGTCTGGCGCCGAGGCTGTCCCAAGGCCGCGTCATCTTTGCAACGACACCGCGACGAATTTCGCGGTATGTCAGCATGTTCTTGAAACCTGCGCTTCTCCAGCCGGTGTTGACAAGGTTGCCCTTCTGCAGCCGACTCACCCGTTTCGCACAAGTGAGGGTTTGAATGCGGCACTCGACTTGTTTGACAGTCATGGGGAATTCGATTCCCTTGTGGCGGTGAAACGGAACAGACGGGCTATGGGGATCCTCGAGGCGGATGGACATTGGAGGGCGCAGGGTAACCCAGGTGCTTTACGGGTTCAGTCGTCTGCTGAAATGCACGAGGTTACGGGGCATTTGTTTATCGTCCGCCCCTCCAGGACAATTCTGACCGGTTCAATGCTCGGATCGAAAGTGATGGGTTGGGAGCTTCCAGCGGGCTGGCTTGATATTGACATCGATTACGAGGCGGACTTCCGCTTGGCGGCTGTTGCGGCTTCCCTGTTTGACAGGTGCTGAAATGACACGGATTCTGTTTTCAACTCAAGATATCGGACTTCGCGTTTTCTGGAATCTATTCCTCCATCTGCGGAACGCGCAGTTGCCTGTGGAAAGCGTTGGCTTTTTTGTGACCAACGAAAGTGGGTTCAAGAAGTTCTGCGAATCGGAGCCCGAATTCCAGCGCCTCGTTCCACATGTGGCGTCAGAGTGGGATATCCTCGCAAAAGCCGGACGCGCGGATCTTGTTGATAATGAGTTCATCTCCAGGGCAGAGGCCCTCATTGGAGATCCGACTTTCTGGAACGCCGTCATTTGCGATCGCAGGTTCAATTACAAGATTCGCGCGCAGTTCCGGCAAGATTATTCCCCGAGGTACAGACACGATCAATTACTGAAGGTTCTTCAGGTCGCGCTGAAAGAAATTGACAAGCTTTTCGAGGATGTGCGCCCGGATGTGGTCATTGGCTTGAATGCTGTAACCATGTTCGACTGGTTGATTTACCTGATGGCGCGCTCCAGAAATATTCCCTATCTGCAGCTGAAGCTGACTCGGATTAAAAACTATGTGTCGCTTTACTCCAATCCGCTCGGAATCTCGCCGCATTTGAAGGATTTGATTGACCGGTTCAGGGTCGAGGATTCCTTGACTGGACGCGACCTGCAGGCTCTTGAGGAGGCGCGGGCCTTTGTTGCCGCGAGCACCCAGGGGGATCTCAGTTACGAGGGGGCTATCGCCAAGAAGGGCCAGGTCGCGAGCAAGCGTAAGTCTGCGGGTACTGCCATCAGAGCCAAGCGGGCATGGGCGGTCCTTCGGGATAGTTTTGCAGCTGATCCTCATTATCCCTCGCCATTCCGGGTTAATGTCGAATTGAAAATCGTTAGGCCAATCAGGAAGTGGCGGGTGAGGCGATGGCTTTCCGCGGAGACGCGGTCATTTGATCCGGGAAAGATCGGGGATTATGCCCTGTACCCGTTGAACACGGAGCCCGAAGTCGCGTTGCTTGTCTATGGGCGAACGATGCGTAACCAGATTGAAACGGTGAGGAATTGCGCGGCTGCACTGCCGGTAACCTGGAAGCTCGTCGTAAAAGAGCATCCGAACGCCATTGGTTATCGCTCAACTGGATTTTACCGGAAACTGAAGGAGATCCCGAATGTGGTCCTGGCGAGGGCAGACTCAAGCACTGACGAGCTGGTGGCCAAATCGAGGTTGGTTTTTGTGGTTTTCGGAACAATCGGTTTTGAGGCGATTTTGAAGAAGATTCCTCT
>CAWUNT010000216.1:0-4531 GCA_963923405.1 uncultured bacterium
CGCCGCCCGGAGCCAGATGGTGAGGTGAGAGCCCCCCTTCGCCGGTGTTGTGCGCGAAGCCGCCAAGTTTCGCGCCGCCATTCAACGCGAGGATGGCGTTTTGGCTCAATGCGCCGTAGCTCATGGCCGAGATGTTCAGGATGCTCGCGCGATAAGGCTGTTTGCACGCGGGGCCGCCGATGGTGACGCGCAGCGCCTCCGGATCACAGTGGACCGGGGCCAGCGAGTGATTGATGAATTCGTAGCCTTGCTGGTAGACGTCGAGCATGGTGCCAAACGGTTTCGTCGCGAGTTCTTTTTTCGCCCGCGCGTAAACAACGGATCGGCTGTTGCGCGAGAATGGCCGGCCATCTTCATCCGACTCGACGAAGTACTGCTGGATCTCGGGGCGGATCAATTCCGCGAGATAACGGAACCTGCCGAGGACCGGGAAATTGCGCCTGATCGTATGACCCGTCTGGAAGATGTCATACCAACCGAGCACAAAGAGCGGCACGATCACGACAAAGGCGGACCAGAGTCCTGGAAAGAGGGTCGCTGCCAGAAACGCGGTCACGATCGGCACGATGATGGATCCGGCAATGAATTCCCTGCGCATTTGCGGGTCTCCTCGGGCGGCTGCCCCTCAATTCAATTATTTGTCCCTGATTTCATTAATCTTTTCATGATTTCCTCCTTGAGACCAGCCAGCGGCCCGAAATTCCTTAAAGAAGCCATCATTCGTACCGATCCCTCCAAAGGAATCAGGGGGTTGGATGATCCATTCCCGCTCACGCAGATATTTCCTGACGGCGCTGGTTTTGGCGCTGGCTGGCGGTCTTTTGGCCGCGTGCGGCAGCAAGCAAGTGATCAAAAAATCGGGACGTCCTGACTTCGCGACATCGGCCAAGAGCGCCGCTTGTTTCAAGATCATCAACGGTATCGCGCCAGACAACGGTGTGACCGCGGTTATCCCGCTGGAAAACAAATCCTCCGGCGGACTTTGCACGGGGACGTTCATGGGTGACAACGTGGTTTTCACCGCGGCCCACTGTATGGACACTTCGCAACTTGGCGGCATGGGTCTTTCCAACGGAACCATGCCGGTGGCGATGGTCAACGGAGGCATTGTCGGCGTGGACGCTTCCAGCGTAAATCCCGCGGCCCGTCCGCTCAAAGATATCGCGATCTTGATTTTCGCGGACAACACGTCGAAGGTCTGGAGAAGGATTTCCCCCGAGGCTCCTCAACAGGGTCAAATGATGGCGGTCGCTGGATATGGGGAAACCAAGTTCTTGAGTTCGGGCAGCGTCGATGGCAAGGTCCGGTTCGGATACAACACGATTGAATCCCTGGACGCAGAACAAGGTATCTTGAGATACCAGGCGCCCGCGTCGCACACCGGCATGGCTGCCGGGCAGGAAGCCATTTCGGGACGCGGCGACTCTGGCGGACCGATCATAAATATTTTCAACAACGGCCTGATGGCCCTGACCAGTGGCGGTAGTGACCAGTACGAAGAGGATTTTTACCTTTTCTCGGAGCAGGCCTTGACGGTCATGGAGGCGGCTGAGGCCAAAGGCGCGCGCATCAACGGCGTCAACAGCATCCGACACGTTCTCGGCAAGCCCCTCAAAGACGGCGCGCCGGACACAGATACCATCGCGGACGATTCTAACGGCTGCCTGTAGCCTCGCGGAACCAAGGTATCGCCCGCGCGATGCCGTCCTTCAATTTTACACGGGGCTCCCAGCCTTTAAGGACTGACTTCGTCTTCGACAGGTCGGGGCGACGTGTCTTCGGGTCATCGGAGGGAAGTGGCCGGTGCACGATCTTGGATTTGGACGGGATCTGGCGCAGGACTTCTTCCGCGAGTTCCAGCACGGTGAATTCGCCGTCGTTGCCCAGGTTGATCGGGCCGGTCTCGCCCTCGGTCTCAGCGAATCGGACGATACCGTCCACGAGATCGTCGACAAAACAGAACGACCGGGTTTGCCGCCCGTCGCCGTAGACCGTCAAATCCTCACCCCGCAAGGCCTGCACGATGAAATTGCTGACGACGCGGCCGTCGTCGATCGCCATTTTCGGGCCGTAGGTATTGAAAATCCGGATGACCCGGATGTCGACCCCATGCTGGCGGTGGTAGTCAAAACAAAGCGTCTCAGCGACGCGTTTGCCCTCGTCGTAACAGCTGCGGATCCCGATCGGGTTCACGTTGCCCCAGTATGCCTCGCGCTGAGGGTGTTCTTTGGGGTCTCCGTAGACCTCGGATGTGCTGGCTTGCAGAAACCGGGCTCCGCAACGTTTGGCCAGGCCAAGGAGGTTCATGGTCCCGAGCACGTTGGTTTTGACCGTGCGAATGGCATTGTCCTGATAGTGGACGGGGCTCGCCGGGCAGGCGAAGTTCAAGACCAGGTCTACATCGGCCAGATAGGGCTCCACGATATCGTGGCGGACGAGTTCAAATTTCGGATTGCTCAACAAATGGGCAACATTGGAGCGGCTCGAAGTCATGAAATTGTCGAGGCAAAGGACTTCCCAGCCCTTCGCCAAATAGACTTCGCACAGGTGGCTGCCGATGAAACCCGCGCCGCCGGCGATCAGTACCCTTTTTCCCTTGGTTTCCAAGATGAATGCCTCCGGTTTCCGCAATCTCGAATTCCCCGGATTGTGGCTCCACGATCGACTTTTGTCCATGGCTTCCGCAATTGCGGCCCATGCCCCCGGTCGGTATAGTGGGTGGGCTTTTCCGCAACAAAGGATGCGAACCGATGAACATTCATGAGTACCAGGCAAAAAAGCTTTTTGCAGAAAACGGTGTGGCCGTCCCTGAGGGATATCTGGCCCGCACCCCGATCGAGGCTGAATTCGCGATGCGTCGCCTTGGCACACCAGTGGCCGTGGTTAAGGCGCAAGTCCACGCGGGCGGCCGCGGCAAGGCCGGTGGCGTGAAGCTGGTCAAGACCCCGGACGAATGCGCGAAAGTCACCGAGAAGATGATCGGCATGCGCCTTGTGACGCCGCAGACGGGTGCCGAGGGCAAACTGGTCCGCATGGTCTACGTTGAAGCCGGCAGCGAGATCGCCAAGGAATACTACCTGGCCCTTGTGCTGGACCGCGAGACGGCCGGTGTCGCCATCATGTTCTCGACCGAAGGCGGCATGGACATCGAGGAAGTCGCCGAGAAGCACCCGGACAAGATCGTGAAAATCTCCGTCGATCCGACGATCGGCCTGCAGGGTTATCACCTGCGCTCCCTCGCGTACGGCATCAAGTTGCCGCCTGAAGAGGCCAAGGAACTGATGGCGATGGTGAAGAAACTCTACGCCATGTTCCTGAAGTATGACTTCTCGTTGCTCGAGATCAACCCGCTGATCGTCACCAAGCAGGGCAAGATGCTGGCCCTCGACGGCAAGATGAATTTCGATGACAACGCGCTTTACCGCCACAAGGACATCGAAGTGATGCGCGATTTCGCCGAGGAAGACCCGCGCGAGATCGAGGCATCGAAATTCGGCCTGAACTACATCGGCCTCGAAGGCAACATCGGATGCCTCGTCAACGGCGCGGGCCTGGCGATGGCGACGATGGATATCATCAAGTTGAGCGGTGGCCAGCCGGCAAACTTCCTGGACGTCGGCGGCGGCGCCAGCGAGGAAATGGTGCGCAACGCTTTCCGCATCCTGTTCTCGGACCCGAACGTGAAAGCGGTCTTCGTGAACATCTTCGGCGGCATCATGCGTTGTGACGTGATCGCGCAGGGCATCGTGGCGGCAGCGAAGGAACTCGGGTTGCGCCAGCCTCTCGTCGTGCGCCTTGAAGGCACCAACGTCGAAAAGGGCAAGCAAATCCTCGAGACTTCCGGACTCAAGATCATCCCGGCTGACGACATGGCTGACGGCGCCCGCAAGGCAGTCGAAGCAGCCCGCGCAGCACGCTAAAAGCAGGAGAAACCAGTCGTGTCGATTCTGGTCAACAAGAACACCCGCGTCATCACCCAGGGCATCACCGGCAAGTCCGGTGAATTCCATACGAAACTTTCCCACGAGCACGCGCCGCGTTTTGTCGGTGGCGTCACGCCAGGCAAGGGCGGCACCAGGCATGTCGACCTTCCGGTGTTTGACACGGTGGCCGAGGCGAAAGAAAAAACCGGTTGCAACGCCTCGATGATTTTCGTTCCGCCGCCGTTTGCCGCGGACGCGATCCTTGAGGCGATTGCGGCCGAGATTGAACTCGTCGTCTGCATCACGGAAGGCATCCCGGTGCTGGACATGGTTCCCGTCAAGAAGGCGCTGGAGCGTTCGCGCAAGACGCGCCTCATCGGCCCGAACTGCCCCGGTGTGATCACGCCGGGCGAGTGCAAGATCGGCATCATGCCGGGTCACATCCACAAGCGCGGCAAGGTCGGTATTGTGTCCAAGTCTGGAACGCTGACTTACGAATCGGTCGGCCAGACGACGCGCGCCGGACTCGGCCAGAGCACCTGCGTCGGCATCGGTGGCGACCCGATCATCGGGACCAACTTCATCGACCTGCTCGCCATGTTCGAGGA
>CAWUNT010000217.1:0-4473 GCA_963923405.1 uncultured bacterium
CATCGTGTCGCCAGTCGACCTGCCGGTAAAGGAACCCGGGGCGGCCGTATTTGCAGGATTTCGTTTCCGCGTGCGCGGGGCGCGGGCTCGGGGTGTCGGTGGAAATTGAGCAGATCGATCCGGCGGACAAGCGTCGGGATGTTTTCGTTTTGAGGATTGGTTGAAGAAAGGGTTCTTCGCCTTCGGCTCAGAATGACGGGTGCCCTTGGCTCAGAATGACGGGTGCCCTTGGCTCAGAATGACGGGGATTTGGTGGACCATAGCGGAGTCGAACCGCTGACCTTTGCAATGCCATTGCAACGCTCTACCAACTGAGCTAATGGCCCCCGGATGCTGGCAGACGGCGAATTTGCTGGAACGGCATGTGCTTGTCAACCGCTAATTGTGCGGTTAAGGTCTATCGTTGGCACCGTGGTTTTACCAATGCTTTCGGGGATATAACCCTGGGTATCACGAGGACTAAACGCATGACCCAAGATTCAACCCGTTCGCACTCGTTGTCCCTGATCATGGACGCGGCTCTCGCATTGTTGGGTCTGTCCTTGTCGGCATACGCGCTGCGGCACCATCTTGCGTTCAAGGCCAGCGGCGCGACCAGCGCGGTATGCAACGTCAACGACGTCGTAAGCTGTGACGCCGCGGCCGCGAGTTCCTACAGCGAGATCGCGGGGATCCCACTTGGCGTCTACGGGATCGCGTTTTTCTCCTCGTTGCTTGTTTTCAATGTGATGCGCGCGGCGGCGTCGCGAAGTGGCCAGGTGGGGCGCGTGGCGTCGCAGACCCATGCGGTGATGGTTCTGATTGGCGTTGCCGTGTCGATTGTACTCGCCATAATTTCCGCGACGTCGGTCAAGGCGTTTTGCCTTGTCTGTTCAGGCATTTACCTGGTCAACATCCTGATGGCAGTTTCCATGCACATGGCCCGTGCCCAACTCGCCCGGCCATTCAGCAAGGGCGCGGTCGCGGTTGGCGGTTTGATCGCCTTCGCGATTACGGGTGTATCGGGATGGAGTTACACGCAGTTTGTTGCCACCGCGAAACCGGCCTCGCTTAATCCGCAGTCGGCTCAGGGCTTGACCCAGTCCCCTCCGGAGCAGGCCATCAAGGCCGCCGGTCAGGGCGCCGCGCGCCAGATTCCCTTGTCGCGTTCTCCGTATTCAGGAGCGGGCGAGGATTACCGGTATGGCAACGAACAGGCAAAAGTAGTGGTCCAGGAGTTCGTTGACTTCCAGTGTCCCGGTTGCGCGGTCCTCGCGTCGACAATCAAGGAACTGAAGACGAAATACGGGTCACGGGTGCTGTTTGTCTTCAGGAATTACCCGCTGGACGGCAAGTGCAATCACAACATCAACGGGACTTTCCACGCGCATGCTTGCGCCATCGCCACCCTGGCACGCTGCGCCGGTCAGTACGGCAAATTCTGGGATTACAACGAGCTGGCGTTCTCGAAACAATCAGAGGCATCAGCCGAGAACGCCGTTAAATGGGCGAAGTCAGTAGGGCTGGCCCAGGATGCCATCGATACCTGCCAAAAATCCCAGGACATTCTCAACAAGCTCAAGGATGACGTCGCGTTGGCTGACCAACTCGGGGTCACGGGTACGCCGACGTTGTTCATCAACGGTGTTCGGTATGACGGCGACCGTGGTCTCGCCGCGTTGAGTGATGTCCTCGAGCGCGCGCTCATCGAGGCGCAGTAAACAACGGTGAATTTCTGGTGAAGATTCATTTCGAGAACAATTTTCAGCGCAAGGTCATGATCATCTCTTTTCCGGAGGTGGTTGTCATCGCGTCTGACAAGGATGTGATGGAAATGCGCAACCAGTGGATGGTCGCGCTGAAATCGTGGCATTCGCCATACAAGGCGCTCGTGGATCTTGCCAACTTGTCCATCGCTCCGGCCACGGGACAGGAAGAAAAAGTACGCGATGCCTTCGCGCGGATGATGAAATTCCTTGAGGGATTGTTCTTGCGCAAGGCAGTCGCGTTCGGTTTTGACGAATCACGTGGTCATGGCGTTCTTCCGTTTGAATTCGCCACGGATGAGGATGAGGCCCGCGAAAAAGTTGGTTTGCGTGAGGCGATTGTGCGTGGCGCGCCGGGTGATTTCCGGTCGTCGATCCAGTTCCAGAATCATTTCCGGCAGCACACCGTTGAGATGAGCTTTTCCGTGCCGGTCGTAATCGAGTCAAAAGAGCAGGTTGACATCTTGAAGTCCAAGATCATGAACAACCTCATGCAGTGGCACTCAAAATGGAACTTGCTCGTTGACTGCGCGAACCTGGAGATTGTGGAATCCGTGCGACCTCTCCTGGCAGGGCTGGAGAAACCGCTTCGCGGGTTTTTCATGAAGGACTGGGTGGGATATTCGCCCAGGGGAAGCGCGGAGCAATATCCGTTCAAGACTTTCCGGGCGCGGCACAATGCCGTTGCCCGGCTGGAGGCCGAAGGCCTGTTTTCTGGTGACGCGGCGCAGTGCAAGTCTGGCGCGCCGGTAAAGAAACCGTGATATCTGAACCGGAGACAAGAAAAATGAAATCCTTGCGTCGCGATCCCCACAGCTGGCTCTATCCGCCCATAGAAGCCCACAATGCCGGTCACTTGAAAGTTGGATCGGGCCACGAGATTTATTACGAGGTTTCCGGAAACCCGAAGGGCAAGCCGGTGATTTTTGTGCACGGCGGGCCGGGTGGTGGAACGGAACCGAAACACCGTCAGTTCTTCAATCCGGAAAAATACCGGATCGTTTTGTTTGACCAGCGCGGATGCGGGAAAAGTCGCCCGTGGGCGTCGCTCGACGACAACACGACATGGCATCTTGTTGACGACATGGAGGCAATTCGCCAGCACCTCGGGATCGACAAGTGGCAGGTCTTTGGCGGATCGTGGGGCAGTACCCTCAGCCTTGCCTATGCCCAGACGCATCCCGGGCGCGTGACGGAACTTGTACTGCGCGGCATTTTCCTGATCCGGAAAAAAGAGATCGACTGGTTTTACCAGGAGGGAGCCAGCAACATCTTCCCTGACGCGTGGGAGCCATACAAGAACGCGATTCCCGAGAATGAGCGCTCGGACTTCCTTTCCGCGTACCACAAGCGCCTGACAAGTCCGGACCGGGAAACCCAGTTAAAGGCCGCGCGCGCGTGGAGTACCTGGGAAGGCGCGACCAGCAAATTGTTCCCTGACGAGGCGGTTACGCAAAGGTTCGGCGCGGATGATTTTGCCCTCGCCTTCGCGCGGATCGAGTCCCATTACTTTTTCAACAAGGGTTTCTTTGAGTCAGACGGTCACTTGCTGAAGAATGTGGACCGGATCAGGCACATCCCCTGCGCGATTGTCCAAGGTCGTTATGACGTGTGCTGTCCCATGCAGTCCGCGTGGGATCTGCACAAGGCGTGGCCGGAGGCGGAGTTTTTCGTCATCCCTGACGCGGGGCACGCTGCCAGTGAATCTGGAATCAGCCGTGCGCTAACAGCTGCGACTGATCGTTTTGCTGGTCTGGCTTGATTTTCTGTTTCAGTGGCATCTTGCGCAGCGCCTTGTGAAGTATGCGTTGTTCCACCCGGCTATGGGTGTCGCGCTGGTAAAGGTCGCGCTCGAGCGCGTGATGCGCGCTGGTCACGAGATCGGGGTTGATTCCTGATTCCACCAGTCGCTTGTGGAACTCAAGATATGACTCGCCTTTTTTTCGTGTGAACCCGGCGCTGTTGAGTCGTGCCGCAAGCGCGCGGTAATACGCGGGCGCGTCGGGCAAATGGTCATCGCGGGTGATGACTCGCATCAACAACCAACCCGAGATGACCAGCAGGATCGCTAGCATGGTGAGTTCTGTCGTGTTCTGGTCCCATGATACGTTTTTCACATCAAGCAACCTTGACATGTCGACGTGACTGACAGTGATGGCCAGTTCTTTCTGGGCTTTGGAGTCGTAGTCGATCACATACCGGATGAACCAGAACCTCACCGCGTTCGTGACCGCGGTGTAGGCTTCCTCGATGGTCGATCTCCGTGACGTTTGAAGAACCAGCGGAGTCGGATCGTAGGGCATCCAGCCGGTTCCCGGCGCGAAAATCTCCAGCCAGACGTGAGCATTGCGCTCAGGGACCTCAAGCATGCTCGACATGACGTTGAACTGTCCGCCGTGGTAACCAGAGACAAGCCGCGCTGGTATGCCAAGGCTGCGCAAGTACAATGCGGCAGATGTGGCGAACAACTCGCAGTGGCCTTCCTTGCCCGTGGTGAGGAATTGCTTGAGGTTGTCTTCACCGTTGAATTCGAACTTCAGGCTGGCGCTGTAGTGCTGGCGGTAATGACGTTGCAGGTTCCTCAGGATGTGGCCGATGTCCATGGACTCGGGTGGCGCGCCGAGTTCATTGTTTACGTTCTGGACAAAATCACCGAACCATTGCTGGCCGGCAATGTCGGCAGGTATCTCGATCAATCGCTTCGCGTCGCTGGCGGACAGTTCAAAAT
>CAWUNT010000218.1:0-4463 GCA_963923405.1 uncultured bacterium
ATCTGGAGGCTACGGTCATCTTTTTCAGCTCCTGCACGGGCGAATACTTTCGCTCCGATTACCGTACCGACAACACCAGGGGGAACGCGCAGCGAAGTATCGCGAACGTCGCCAGCCTTCTCGCCGAAGATGGCCCGGAGGAGTTTCTCTTCCGGCGTCAGCTGGGTCTCACCCTTGGGCGTGATCTTTCCGACGAGCAAGTCGCCCGGCTTCACTTCAGCGCCGATACGGATGATGCCCGAAGTGTCGAGGTCTTTGAGAGCCTCTTCACCAACATTCGGGATGTCGCCCGTGATCTCTTCTGCGCCAAGCTTCGTGTCGCGGGAGATACATTCGAACTCCTGGATGTGGACGCTGGTGAACAAGTCTTCCTTCACCACACGTTCGCTGATCAGGATGGAGTCCTCGAAGTTGTATCCGCTCCACGGCATGAAGGCGACGGTGACGTTCTGGCCAAGGGCCAGTTCACCCATCTCGGTGGCAAAGCCGTCGGCGATGATGTCGCCCTTCTTGACGGTTTCGCCCTTCACGACGATCGGACGCTGGTTGATACAGGTGTCGAGGTTCGAACGCTTGTACTTTTGCAGATTGTAGATATCGACGTCGGCGCCGACTTCAGTCACGTCGCTTGCGGCTTCGGCTTCGGTCGTCTTGACAACGATACGCTCTGCATCCACTGCCACGACCACGCCATCACGACGGGCAACGACAGTCGCACCGGAGTCACGCGCCACAGTGCGCTCAAGACCGGTTCCGACGAGCGGAGCGCGGGTCTTCATCAAAGGCACTGCCTGGCGCTGCATGTTCGCGCCCATGAGTGCGCGGTTGGCGTCGTCGTTCTGGAGGAACGGAACCAGCGAGGCCGCGACAGAAACCAACTGGTTAGTCGCAACGTCCATCAGGTCCGCTTCCTCGGCGCGAACGATTTCGCTTTCGCCGCGGCGGCGGGCAGCCATGAAATCGTCAGGCTTGTGGGCGTCGCCCGGAGCAGCCTGAGCGATAACATGATCGCGGTGCTCTTCCGATGCCGTGTAATAACGGACAGCCTTCTTCGCGTCCTTTTCCTTGAGGTCCCGGTACGGGGTCTCAATGAAGCCGTATTCGTTCACACGGGCGTAAGATGCCAGCGACGCGATAAGACCGATGTTCGGACCTTCCGGGGTTTCCACCGGACAGATACGACCGTAGTGGGTCGGGTGAACGTCACGAACTTCAAAGCCTGCGCGTTCACGGCTCAAACCACCGGGTCCAAGGGCCGACAGACGGCGCTTGTGGGTCACTTCAGACAGCGGGTTCGTCTGGTCCATGAACTGGCTCAGCTGCGAACTGCCGAAGAATTCTTTCACCACAGCCGATGCCGGCTTGTTGTTGATGAAATCGTGCGGCAACAGGGTATCGACATCCTGGAGCTGCAAACGCTCGCGAATGGCGCGCTCGATGCGGAGCAAGCCGATGCGGTACTGGTTTTCCAGCAGCTCGCCAACGGCGCGCACGCGACGATTGCCGAGGTGATCGATGTCATCGATCTCACCGTCGCCGTTCTTGAGCTTCAGCAAGTACTCGATCGTCTTGAGAATATCTTCCTTGGTCAACGTGCGCTGCTCAAGCGGCAGGTCAAGACCGAGACGCTCGTTCAGTTTCAGACGACCGACGGCACTAAGGTCGTACCGGTCCGCGTTGAAGAACAGATTGTCAAACAGGACCTGAGCCGGCTCGAGAGATGGCGGATCACCAGGACGGAGGCGCTTGTAAATCTCAAGAATTGCTTCCTGACGGCCCTTCTCGCCGTTCGGGATGCGGTCTGCAACGAGGGTGTTGCGGAACGAGGCGTCGACGTTCAAGTTGTCGATGAAGAGGATATCGAAGGACTTGATCCCCGCCTTGACGATTTCCGTCAGGCTTTCCTCGGTCAACTCGCCATTGAGGGGAACAAGGATCGTACCATCCTTCGCCGTGATATTCTGGCCGGCGATCTTGCCGACAAGATCCTCAGTCGCCAGCGTCTGGTACTCAAGACCTGACTGCTGCATCTGACGGATCGCGCCGACGGAAATACGACGGTTGCGCTTCACGAACACTTTGCCCGATTCCGGGTCAACGATGTCGGAGGACGCCCGCTGGCCGCGCAGAAGGTCAAAGTTCAACTTCTTCTGGAACTGGCCTTCGCGGATGCGGACTTCTTCCTTGCTGTAGAAGTAGTCGAGCAGTTGCTCCTCGGTGAAACCGAGTGCACGCAGAAGAACTGTCGCGTGCAATTTGCGACGACGGTCGATCCGGACATAAAGCATGTCCTTGGTATCAAATTCAAAGTCGAGCCAGCTACCGCGGTACGGGATCACGCGGGCTGTGTACAGGAGCTTGCCGGAAGCGCTGTTGCGACCTTTATCGTGGTCGAAGAACACACCGGAAGAACGGTGCAACTGCGACACGACGACGCGCTCGGTACCATTGATGATGAACGTACCATCGCTGGTCATGAGCGGAATCTCACCGAAGTAAACTTCCTGCTCCTTGACGTCACGGATGCTCTTGACGCCACTATCCTTGTCCACATCCCACACAACGAGGCGAATGATCACCTTCAGCGGGGCCGCGAAACTCATGCCGCGCTGACGGCATTCGTCGACAGTGTATTTGGGTTCTTCGAAAGAATAGCTGACGAACTCAACCGACGCCGTGCCCGCGAAGTCCTGGATCGGGAACACCGACCGGAACACAGCCTCAAGGCCAACGTTCTTGCGCTTCCCTGGCTCAATTTCAGCCTGGAGAAACTGGTTGTAACTCGTCTTCTGGATTTCAATCAAATACGGAAGATCGACCGAAGCCGGAATCTTCGCGAAACTTTTTCTGGGCCGGGTAAAACTCGCAGCCAGGGAGGTCATCAAGCACTCCTTTGAAAAGATGCACGAGAACAGGGGTCAGGGAATCAACAAAAAACCAACGTACGAACCAAACGAACTCGAACAGAACGGACCTGTGGAACCAGCCAATCAAACACTGAGACCCCAACAAGCGCCCGGCATCATGCGATGCGACCGCTGCGGGGTTTCACGTTAAGCAGCTTTCCACCGAGATGCGAGCAAGCCGCCGGGGCTTTCGTGGTTGTTCGTGCTCGGGCAGCTCTGCAACCACTCAGCACCGGCGGCCATGCCGCAGGGGCAAAAGTTACTTAACTTCGACTTTTGCGCCGGCCTTCTCAAGGACTTCCTTGATTTTCGCCGACTCTTCCTTGCTGACGCCTTCTTTAACGGTCTT
Source organism: uncultured bacterium (assembly GCA_963923405.1). Classification (GTDB taxonomy): domain Bacteria; phylum Bdellovibrionota_B; class Oligoflexia; order Oligoflexales; family RGVZ01; genus RGVZ01. The sequence goes on from CAWUNT010000218.1 coordinate 3,256, forward strand.
CGGAGCGCCTTCAACGAGGTCTTTGGCTTCTTTCAAGCCGAGGCCGGTGATGGTGCGGATTTCCTTGATCACGTTGATCTTGTTGGCGCCGCCGTCCTTGAGGACGATCGTGAACTCGGTCTTCTCTTCAGCAGCAGCAGCAGCGCCGCCAGCAGCCGGCATAGCAGCAACTGCAACCGGAGCAGCAGCGGAGACGCCGAACTTGGTTTCGAGTTCTTTCACGAGCTCAGCAGCTTCGAGCAGCGTGAGGTTTTCCAGAAACTGGATTACTTGTTCTTTGGTAACGGCTGACATGGGTCTTCCTCCTAGAGCACCTCCGGCCTTGCGAGACCGGAAGATTAATTATGCGTTCTTCTTGTCTTTGATCGCGTTGATAACCTGTACCAAGTTCCGAGGTACGCCGTTCAAAACGTTCAGCAGGCCACGGTGTGGCGATACCAACGTTCCAACGATCCGCCCGAGAAGCACCTCTTTGCTTGGCAACTCCGAGATCGCCTTGAGGTCGTCCAGGCTCACACGCTTGGCGTCCATGACGCCCGCGGTAATCTTGAACAACTCGGCGCGCTCCTTGCCGAATTCCAGCAACGATTTGGTCGCTGCTGCGAAATCACCGTGGATGAGGACCAGCCCGATCGGACCCTTGAGGTCGTTCAGGATGGCCGCCGTCTTAGGCGACTTGGCTTCAATTGCTTTTTTGGCGACGCGGTTCTTGAGAACCTTGAACTCTGCGCCAGCCGCGCGAAGCTTCACGCGCAGCTCGGTAAGTTCTGCCACCGTCAGGCCACGGTACTCAGCTACAACTGCCCCGTTTGCCTTCTCAAAACGCTCAGCGAGGTTGTCCCTGAGCGCCTGTTTCTGTACACGATCCATAGCCATGGTTCGAATCCTCTCCTCTTTACCCGCTCAATCAACCACGGAAAGGCGCCGGATCAATCTTGATACCCGGGCTCATGGTCGAGGAAACGCTGATCTTCTTCAGGTAAGTGCCTTTTGCAGTCGATGGCTTCGCCTTGACCACGGTTTCAAGTACCGCGCGGATGTTGTCCGCGAGCTTGTCCGAAGCAAAGCTTGCCTTGCCAACAGGGCAGTGCGCGATGCCGGCCTTGTCGACGCGGAATTCGGTACGACCGGCCTTCAACTCGTTGATAGCCTTGGTGACTTCGAAGGTCACGGTACCCAGCTTCGGGTTCGGCATCAGGCCACGCGGG
>CAWUNT010000219.1:0-4453 GCA_963923405.1 uncultured bacterium
CTTAACATCAGGTTTGTCCGTGTAGGCGAGCCGGTGGTCAAGCCGTTGGTCGCGCGCCACGATGCGTCGCGATTGCTCCGCGAGTTCACGGAAGAGGCGCTGGCGAAGTCGCTTCACGAGAAATTTGACTTGCCGGTTCCGGATCTTTCGAACGTGGTGCCGGCGTTCAAGCGCTTGCGCATGAACTTCGTCAATGTCGAGGAAGGATGGATCCGCCTTGGCGCGAGTCTGGACGCAACCAAAGAGTCTTCTCGCACCGCCGCAAGGTAACTCGCGGGCCGCGCGCAGCATTGTTTGTTTTCACGGGGCCGAAAGCCATTCAGGATGGTTCGGCCCCTTTGCTTTGGACGCGCTGGACACGGGGTGTTGGTCCGCGGTGATCGCCGGGGATCGGCCTGGTTGGCGTGGCGATCTTCGTTCCCGGGATGAGGCCTACGCGTGGATCCGGAGATCCCTCACGGAGGCGCGGCGCGATCAAGGCGACGGTCATGTCATGGACGTCATCGCGACGTCGTGGGGTGGGCTCGCGGTACTTGCCTGCCTTGTCGATGATCCAAGCGCGGGATGGGAAGGCGTAAAGACGATCCATCTGGTAGCTCCCGGCATTTTTCCGGAACGGAATCTGCAAAAATTGATGTTCCTCGGGGCGTTCAAGGATTCGTTGCGTGGACGCGGATTCTTGTCCGGGCGCCTGCGGACCATGCTTGAGCCGTCCGATTTTTCGGATAATCCCGATCTGTGCGCGTGGCTGGCCGCGGACTTTTCCCGCAACACTGAATTGTCTCCCGCGTTCTGGCTCGTCACGGCGCGCATGCGCCGCCTGGTCCGCGACGCGATCATGGAGCGCCGGTTGCAATCGCGTTTGCGCGACGCGGGTATTCAACTGTTCCTGCACCTGGCGCAGGATGACAGCATCATCGATTTGCCGCGTACGGAGGCATTGTTGAATCACGCCGGCGCGAAAATTTTTCGTTACCCGTCCCGGTGCCACGCGATTGTGATGCAGTACCCGGGGCCTTGCGCGCGAGCCATGGAATCGTGCCTCATTGATCCTGGAGGCGAGGCATGAATCATGAGTCATGGACTATCGAGGCGTTCCAACGTACGGCGCCATTCCGTTTCACGGTACGCCATGCGCATCTGGCCCGGTCCGGAAACGAGGCGATTTGTGTGCGCATCAGTGGTCGCGCGCCTGACGGGCGTCTTGTCTACGGAATTGGCGAGGCCTTGCCGAGGCAATATGTAACTGGCGAGACGGCAGATGACGCCGTGGAGCATTGCGCCGCATTGTTTGAGACCATCGCGGTGCCTGTCTTGCGCGTGGCGGCCGGTGCTTGTCATGTTGCCGCCATTGATGAGGTTCTTGACGCGCTCATTTCGGGGTGGCGCCAGGCGTCCGCGCGGGGTTCCCTTGCCGTGTGGGCGGCGATCGATATCGCGATGATCGACTGGATTTCGCGGGCACGCGAAATTCCCATGAGTGATCTGGTCGCGATTCTCGCGCGCCGGGCCGGGGTGGAGTCGTGCGATCGTCCTGTGCCGCGGCGGGCGACGATCCCGATGGTCCCGCCGGGCCTGGCTTTCTGGCTGGCTGCCGGTTACCGGATCGCGGGATTCAAGTTGTTCAAGATCAAAGTGGGTGACGCGGCAAGTGTGGCGCGTGTGCGAACCGTGATGCGTGTGTTGCGTGTCGGGGGCAGTCAATGTGACGTTTCACTCGACGCAAACCAGGGTTACACCCATGAGGCGGCGCGGCGCCTTCTGGGTGACGTCATGATGTTCGCGCCGGACATGAAGGGGAAACTGGCCGCGTTCGAGGATCCGGTATGTCCATCGGACGCGCAGAACCTCGGGGCTTTCGCCAGCCAGAGCGGTGTGCCTGTGATGGCGGATGAGGTTTTGCTGGGCGAGCGGTCGTTCGTGGAGATGGCACGGCAACCGGGAGTCCGTACCTGGAATATTCGTGTGGGGAAGTGTGGCTGAATTTCGCGGTGGATACTCCGAAGGACCAGCGGACCTTGCCGCGGCCAGACGGCCCTGATGGTTCTCCAGGCATGACGGCGACCCGGCAGGTTTCCAGGCACCACCTGGCGAACTCATAGCCCGACCGGAATCTGCCTGGAACATCAGTCCAAATGTAAAATCCACCGTCGGGACTTTGCGCGTGGAAGCCGGCGGCGTTGGCGGCGTGGACGGCGTTCTTGCGGCGGGCGAGAAATTCCGCGTGCCGTTGTCCGGCGAACGCGGATTCGGCGGCCAGCAGCGCGGGCATGATTTCCTGCGCCGCGGCGCTCACACAAGGGACCCGTATCGACATCAGCATGGCCATGGGGCGGATGAGTTGCGCGGGCCCCGCGCACCATCCAGCCCGCAGGCCCGGCAGGCCGTGGGATTTGCTGACGCTTGACAGGACCAGGGTCCGGTCGCGGGCGGCCGGGATGGCGGCGATGCTCTCGTGGGGACGTTTCCAGCAAAAGCCTGAGTAGACTTCATCGCTGATGATCACGCAATTGTTGCGCGCGGCGAGGGCAGCGATCAGGGCGAGATCTTCGTGGTGGATGACGCGGCCGTCCGGATTGCCCGGGCTGTTGACGATGATGGCTTTCGCGCCGCGCATGGCCCGGTCGAGTTCTCTTTGGTTCAGGCGGTCGTTTTTCGCGGCGGGTCCGCGAACGTGACGGACGCGCAGCCCGCGCGTGCGGGCGAGCCACGGATAAAAGAGGTAGCAAGGATCGAACAAGACGATCGCCTCTCCTGGATCGACGAAGCATTCAAGCGCGTGCGCCAGGGCCTGGGACGCGCCGTTGCAAATGAGGATTTCTTTTTCGGGATCGTAAACGACCCCGGTGTCGGCGTGTATTTTTCCGGCGACGGCGTGCAGGGCCGCCGGATTTCCAAAGCCGGGCGGATATGTGCGCAACGATGATATCAGGGATCCGCCGCGCGGCATCGAGTCAAGGATCGGCGAGACATCAAGGATCCCGGAGAGATCAGGCATACCCTGGGACAAGTCGATCAGCTCGTCCGGGGGCGCGGATTTGACGGCGCGCTCCAGGTTTTCGAGGAGTTCGAGGTCAGCGACTGGCGCGGACAGAACGTCGCCGCTGTACATGCGCAGGTAAAAATAGTCGGAACCGAGGCGCTTTCGGACCCCGGCATCGAGTCGGGCAAGTCCAGTTCGCACAGCCATTTTTTTCAACAGTCGCGACATATGGGCAACATGATACCAGCTTTTTCCGGGTACTCTTCCCTTGACTCAAATTCCCCGGGGAATCTGCCTTGCCTCGACTCAAATTCCCCGGGGAATTTGGCTTGGTGGTTCGGGTGTGTGGCAACGGGTGGTCAGAAATGGGGCCACCGAAGGCTGGAAGCGGGCTATGGTTGGCCAAATATCCATTCATTACAGGCTGTTACCGTTTGGGTCCGCTGGCCTCGAATGTGTAATGGCGTGGGTGGGCTTGTTGTCGAAAGGAGATCCCATGACCCGCGTAATCCAGTTTCTCGCTCTCGCCATTACAGTCGCTGCTTTGACCTCATGCGGTGCTCCGGCATCCCGTACACCGGAACCAGACGCGCGATTGTCCGCGTCAACGGTTGAAATCGAGCTCGCTGACGTCGAACTGTGTCACAAGCAAAATGCGCTCGCGGAGGGCGCCATTGATGGATTCACATCCTTCTTGCCCCCGGATTCACTGATCTGTCGCGCGCGTCCGGATCTTCTCCGGGCCTTTGACGGTTTCAGTGTCCTTTTCGGAACACTCAGCGTCGCTTGCACATTCCCTGGACCGGCACAGGCTGCCCTGCCTGTTTTCTCGGTCGGTGGTGCCGCCGTGTCGTTGTTGTCGTTTGGCCTCAAGGGAATATCTTGCGAAGAGCCCGAACCAAAGCTGACCGGTGCCCAGATCGAGGTTGTCGAGGCCAAGGTCTGCCAGATGATGGGGAAAACTTATCGCAAGGGGCTTGGCCCGGTCGAGCGATCGCGCTGTGAGTGAATCGCGCCCGGCTCCGCGGCGTTCCGCACAAAGTCAGGTTTGCCATCTCCGTCGAAATCGTAAGCGGTTTCGACGGAGCTCTCGCCGTTGCCGGTCTTTTTGAACTGGATCATGTCGGGGCGACCATCGCCATCGATATCCCAACCGGTCGTCGTGCCATCTGGCAATGCCGCCACGGGGACGCGAACAGGGAGGGGACCGCGCGAAGTGTCGCCGGTCTCCGCTGGCGTTGCCGCTGATGCCACTGCCGCCGCAAGGCCAAGGAGGATGAAGGCCACAAACACCACCGCCGGAATGATCTCCAGTTTTCCGGCAGTACTTTCTCGCGCGATGTTCCAGCGTTCCATGGCGTCCTCCTGGCTGTCTCGTCCTGATTCAACCTTCAGGTTCATTCGTCATTACGGCGAGTTGGCTTGAATCGCGTCCATTTGGGAGTTTCTTTTACCGCTGTCTCTTATACA
>CAWUNT010000220.1:0-4422 GCA_963923405.1 uncultured bacterium
AGCGTCTAATTTCTTGGCGACGCCGCCATGTTCGTGCGAACATGGCGTTGTCGCTTTTGGCCCCAACTCGTGAATCTGAGCCCAACTTGTCCGGAGTAACGTCGTGATCAGATCCATCCCCGTCAATTATCCCGGCAGCCTTCTGGTGCGAGTGCCAGCCACCGCGTTTTTTCTGGGCTTGGCCTCGGGGCCGGTGGCTTTCGGTGGCGAGCCGATTTACCTGCAGCCCGGACAATGTGTCATGGTCGGTTCGCAACAGGTTTGCGCCATGAAATCCGACGTCGCGGCAACCCCCGCGGCGAATGAAGTCACGTACGCGTGTCGTTACGCCGAGCACAAAGGCGGCGATGTTCCGGGGTACAAGACTTACGGGCTGGTAAAAGTCACGGTCCGTCCCGATGGATCCAGCCGCGAAATCCTGATCAAGGACTTCGGCATGCGCGGCAAGGAAAAGTGCGAGCAGGCGGCTGAAGATCGCAAGAAATGAAACGCCAGATACCTGCCTTCTTTTTTACGACGGCGTTGGCGGGGGCGATTTTGACGCATCCCTCCCGCGGCGAGCGCTTGTTGATCGAACGCAACGCGCGGCCACTTCTGGCCGAAGGCACCCTTGAGGCCCTGGCGCCGTGGGAAACCCCGATTGAGGGGTTTTTCGTCCGCAGCCACCACAATGTCTTGCCGGCCCAGGTCGATGATTCGTGGCAGGTCTCGTTCGAGGGTTTGCTGTCGCGACCCCGGAAAATCTCCGTGCGTGAATTGAAAAAACGCAAGGCCGTGTCGTTCCACGCGGTGCTGGAATGCTCGGGCAATGGCCGGGCCCTGTTCACACCGGCCGTCAGTGGTATCCAGTGGAAACGCGGCGCCGTGGGCAACGCGGAATGGACGGGAGTGCGGCTGGCAGATGTAATTCGTGACCTCGGTGTGAAGTCCGGCGCGGAATATGTGACCGTCGAGGGATTCGACGAACCGGTCATGAAAAACGACAAGAACGACGCGAAATTTGTCCGTTCGATCCCATTGAGGCTTTTGAACGAAACGGGGGCGATCCTCGCGTGGAACATGAATCGCGTCCCGGTGCCGGTCGCGCACGGCGGGCCCGTTCGCCTCGTGATGCCTGGTATCTACGGACAGAACTGGATCAAGTGGGTGACAAAAATGACTTTCGCGAAAGATCCGGATCCTCGGATGTACGCGAAGAAGGCCTACAGGATGCCAGACAAACCGGTGAAGCCGGGCGAGGCATGGGATCCGGTAAAGAATGGCAAGCCCGTCGAGTACATCAAGGTCCAGACGATTTTCACGAGTCCTGGACCGGGAGCCAAAATCATGCCGGGGAAAGTGGTGCTGCGCGGCAAGGCGTTCAGTGGCACGGGACCCGTCGAAAAAGTGGAGGTTTCGACGGACGCGGGTAATTCATGGAAGCCCGCGAATCTCCGCGCGCCAAAGCTGGCCGCGACTGAGCCATATGCGACTGAGCCATATGCGAGTGCCTCATGGCAGGAATTTGAGTTCGAGACGGAAGTCCGCGAGGGCAGGTCAATGGAGGCTTGGGCCCGCGCCACCGACTCGCGGGGGAATGTCCAGCCCGTCGAGCAGGAATGGAACCCCAAGGGATATCTCTACAACGCCGTGGACCGCGTCCGGTTTACAGGAGACGCTGCGGGGGCGGCCTTGGCAGGGGGCGCGGCTCTGGCGGCCGAACATTGCCAGACATGCCATTCACTCGGGATCGCGGAAGGACAGCGCCTGTCGAAAAGTGAGTGGGTAAAGACAGTCAAGAAGATGTCGGATTACGGTCTTGTCGTGGCAGACGCGGACGCTGAGAAAATCGCCGGTTATTTCGCGGAGAAATATCCGCCCGGCACGCCGGTGGATGACAGTCGCGAGGTCGAACTGGCCGCGGATCCATCGTCATTCGCCGCGCCCTGGAGTGGCGTGACCAGCGGTGGCGTGACCAGCGGCGGCGTGACGCGTAGAGCCAATGCCGCCAGTGGAGGGAAATTGTTCGCCACGCATTGCGCGAGTTGCCACGGCATCAGGGGTGAGGGCAGGATAGGGCCGGTTCTGCGCGGGCGATCGTTGACGGACGCGACTTTCTGGTCGACGGCCATGAATGGCAGGCGGACGATGCCGGCGTTCAAGGAGACTTTGACGACAAGGCAGATGGCGGATGTCCGGGAGTGGTTGCGATCCGAAAAATCAAAATAAGAAATTTTTCAAACGGCATGGGGAGACTTTCATGCGCATCGTGAGATCAATGCTGATATTGGCGGGACTGGGATCGGGAATGGCGCTTTCTGGTTGTGGGTGGCAGGCGATCCCGCAATCAAAGAACGCGGTCGACGCGGCCGCGGCGGAAGTTTTCAACCAGTATAAGCGCCGCGCGGATTTGATCCCGAATCTTGTGCAGACGGTGCAAGGTTACGCGAAGCATGAGGGGAAGACCCTGACGGATGTGACGGAAGCGCGCGCCAAGGCGACCAGTGTCACGATCGACCCGACGAAGATGTCGGCCCAGAAACTGGCGGAGTTTCAGGCGGCGCAGGGATCATTGAGCCAGGCGCTGGGGCGTCTCATGGTGGTCTCGGAGAACTATCCGCAGTTGAAAGCGGACGCGAACTTCCGTGATTTGCAGGCGCAACTCGAGGGGACGGAGAATCGCATCACGGTCGCGCGCCAGCGTCATATTGAGGCGATCAAGACCTTCAATGACATGGTGACGGTACCGCCTTACAGCTGGACCAATGGTCTTTTCTATCACTTCGACAAGATGCCGCAGTGGGATGTTTCGGCCGCGGAGAAACCGGCGGTTGAGTCGGCGCCGAAGGTGGAATTCAAGTAAATGCGTGCCTTGCGCTGGATTTTCATCGCATTCGCGGTTGTTGCCTCGTGCGCGACGCCCGCGCAGGCTTTTGATATTCCCGCGCAGGTTCCTGATCTGGCCATGCCGGTCAATGATCTTGCCGGCATGTTGTCCCAGCGCGCCGTCGCGAAATTGAACCGGATCTTGATCCGCCTTCACGACGGCGGTGGCAGCCAAGTGGCGGTCTTGACCGTCCCGGATCTCGGTGGACTTACCATCGAGGAGGCCGGGATCAAGATCGCGGACAAGTGGCGTGTCGGCGAGAAGGGCACGGATCGCGGCATTATCCTGCTGATCGCGAAGTCTGAGCGTCGTATCCGTATTGAAGTCGGCCGGGGCAACGAGGGCGACCTGCCCGATGTGATCGCGAAGCGAATCATCGATGGCGTCATCACGCCACGTTTTCGCGAGGGCCAGATTGATGAGGGAGTCGTCGCGGGCGTTGCTGAGATACTGCGTTATTCGGATCCGGAATTTAAGCCGGATCTGCCATCAGACACCCGGCGCGTGCGCAAGAGGGGCGCCATGATGCCGTTCGGACTTTTTCTCTTCCTCGTCTTTGCCCTGTTTTTGTTTGATTTTCTCACGCGATTCAGTGGCAGGCGCTTTTATAGTGGTTACGGGGGTGGACGTCGCAGTAATGGCGGATTCAGAGGCGGATTCGGGGGTGGATTCGGCGGAGGCGGCTTTGGCGGCGGCGGTGGTTTTCGCGGTGGCGGTGGTGGTTTTGGTGGCGGGGGAGCATCGGGCGGATGGTAGGCGACATGAAAAGAGTTCCGTCATGGGCGCGACGCCTCATTGATCCGGCAGGCCTGGCTGCCGTCGAGGACTGCGTCGCCAGGGCTGAAGCGCGCACGTCGGGCGAGATTGTGGTGGCCGTCGCCGCGCGATCTGCCGCGGTGGCTCATTTGCCTATTTTGTTGTCTCTCGTCGCGGCGATCGTCGTCGCGGATTTCGCGTGGATGTCGGACGCGTCCGTGATCACGACGGGGGTTGCGCTGCTGATCGCCGTGGCCGCGTGTTTTTTCTGTGCCCGGCTGGGTTGGGTCCAGCGGATGTGTACGGCGAAGCATGAACGCGACAGGGCGGTGGACAACGCCGCGGCCGCGGAATTTCTGCGAGCGCGCATCAGCAACACAAAGGCGGCGACCGGTGTATTGATTTTTGTATCTTTGATGGAACACCGTGTCGTGGTGCTCGGTGACTCGGCGATCGCGACAAAACTGGAACAAGGCCAGTGGGACGGGATGGTCGCGGCCATCGTGAGGGGCATCAAAAATGATGATTTCGCCGGCGGATTGAAGGCTGGCGTTCAGATGGCAGGCGACCTGCTTGCTCAGTATTTTCCTTTGTCATCCGTTGACCACAACGAGTTGCATAACGAAGTGCGGTTCATTGATTGAGAGGAGAGGATTCTTCGCTCCGCTCAGAATGACGGGGCAGTTGGCACGGCGGATGCAATATCACTTTTTGTGTTTGGAACGCAGCGATGCTGGCCAGACATTCTGGCGGGTGGAAGTCCCGCCGGTGGAATCGTCCAGATGCCACCGTAGCCGTGG
>CAWUNT010000221.1:0-4417 GCA_963923405.1 uncultured bacterium
CTCATCATCATGCAGCCTCGCCAAAATCGACTGGCACGCTCTGCTGACAGCCTTGCCCGCGTTCCTCACGCTGGCTTTCATGCCCATGACGTACTCGATCTCAAACGGCATCGCCGCCGGAATCCTGAGTTGGTGTGGAATCCATGTCCTCGCTGGCAAGGCCCGCCAGGTCCACTGGGTGATGTACCTCCTGGCTGCCGCGCTTATCCTGAAATTCAAGGCGTGAAATGAAAATCTCAGACCGTCTCCTCATTCCAGAAAACGAGCTCGAGTTCAGTTTCGCGCGCAGTGGCGGGCCCGGAGGCCAGAACGTCAACAAGGTCTCCAGCAAAGCCATCTTGAAATGGAACATCGACGCCAACACATCGATCCCTGAATCCGTCAAATCCCGTTTCCGTTCCAGCTTCGCGAACCGCGTCGCTGCCGATGGCAATGTCGTCATCGCCAGCGACGAGTACCGCGACCAGCCACGCAACATCGAGAACTGTCGCCAGAAACTCGCGCAAATGCTGGCTTCCGTCGAAAAGCCTCCCAAGCCGCGGCGCGCCACAAAACCCACGAGAGCCTCCAAGGAACGGCGGCTCGCGGGCAAAAAGCGCGATGCCGAGATCAAGGCTGGCCGCCGCATGAAGTACTGACACCTGTCAGGAAACTGGCAGGGGACCGACCCCGGCCAAACCAGAAATTTTTGTAAAAACGGGCACTTGGACCAATATAAACGGACCCCGCCGTGGCACGTTTCTTGGAGGACTCCGAACTCGAATTTGGGGGTCCTGCGTGCTCAAGCCACTGAATAAAGCCATGATTACCGGTGCTGCTGCCTTGGCCCTCGCCGGCTGCGGACTGCTCCCGTCGCAAAAATCCCGGAGTGACCTTGCCAGCGGCGCTCCGAATGTCTTTGACTTCGAATGGTCGTGCGCCACCCTTCAGGACCATTTCGTCAATTTCGGAAACAAGTTCGAAACCGCCCTTGCCGACTACAAGGCGAAAGGCACCAGCAGCGTGTATCGCGGTGAATCGATGAGCAGTTTCATGGGCGTGCCGTCGGAAAAGCCTTGGCAGGGAAGGCTCACTCCCCTCTTCTCGCAACTCGCGCTCCCCGAGGGGATCGTCAAGGAGGCTGACTGCCTCCGGCATGTCAATGACGAAGCCACCTATGACGCGTGCGTCGAGCTGTACCAGCATTACCTGACCCTGAAATCAGTCGCCAACGCCTGGGACAACAACTCCAATGGCAAGAAATGCTATGAGGGATCGTCGTACCAGAAGACCGACGTGATCGATTTCGCCTATTGTGACAACGAATGCGCGTTCAACGACCGTTCCTGCACACGCTGCGAAGTCCCGGGACGGGATGGCAAGCCGCGCGCGTTTGTCTGCAAGAGCAAACGCACCGCCGTCGAGGCTGTGGGCGCCCTCTGCCGCCAAACGGGCCAGTCTTGCGCCCCTTTCGACGCTGAAAAAATGTGCCAGACGAAACCAGGGATCGACTTCTCGGGTGCTGGCCTCCGCGCGGTCGATGGCACCACACAGCACCGCGGCAATTACGAACTCAGTGCCTATCTGGGCGCTTCCGAATCCATCCAGGTCAAAGCCGGCGTCGTCGCCGGCCAGAAAGTTGCCGCGCGCGGCACACTCAAAGGCCGTGTCTCGTACACAGCAACGACCATCGGCGGCGACACGTTCACACGCGCCGGCATCACGACGGCTGGAACGCGCGTGAATTGCGCCCTGACCATCAACAAAATCGCTGACATCTCCTACCAGACGGAAGCCGGCGTCGGCGGCGACTTCCTCCTCGCCAACGGCCAGGCACTGGTCGAGGCTGGCGGATCCTTCAACTTCAACAAGGAATTCTCCAAGACCAGCGCGACGTGGAGCGCCGCCGGCCAGACAGAGGACATGATTGTCGAGCAGTGCGTGAACAATTACGTGAAGCGTTGGATCGCGGTAGAACTGACCAAATACCTCGAGGATTACCCGGGCCTTGAAATCATCCAGAAGTCCGTACGCAGGATCCTGCTCGGAGCCGGAGCGGACAACAAGTTTGGCATCAATGACACGTCATCGATTTTCTGCCGCTATCCCACCTACGATGCGTCGCGCTATTACCGCACCGCCGGCGTCCAGGTTTTTGTTGAGGACACCGTGAAGGTCCAGTGGGGATACATGCGTCAACTTTTCTTCGACGCGCTTTGGCCTGACGCTGTTTCGCAAAAACTTCCCGTCGACGAGGAAAGTCTGCGTCCCTATGTCCGCGGGTTGAAAGACGGCACTTTACGGGGCCAGCAACTTGCTGATTTTTTCAACACGGTGGTGGTACCGGCATCACAATCCTCCAGTGACCGGAACTGGGTCATGGATCGCTGCTTCGCGAGCAAGTGACGCCTTGCCGGGCAAATTTTGCCCTGCGACCTGAAACCGGCTATAATCAAGACATACCCAAAAGAAGACCACAAGTTTGCGGCGGACGGGCGTGCAGCATGGCATTTGCGTCCCTTTTGACGACGAAGCGCGTTCTTGCGTTCACCATTGGCGCGGCAGTCGTGTCATTGGCGACTCGCCAGGTCGGGCTTTCCCTGGAATCGCTCCGCCAGGAAGCCGCCGGGATTGAATTCCTGACCAGCCAGGCAGTCCAGACCACCATCGCCCGCATGAGTGACCGCCTGCACGCGCTCGCGACAGAACCTTCCGTCCAAAAAAACTTGCAATGGAATTACGCCAACAGCGTCTCGCAAGCCCTTGCCGCCGCGGAGCGCGCCGGTGAGGTCGAACACCTTGCGATCCTCAACGCGAACTGTGAATCCATCGCCAGTTCCGGTCGACAGGCGGTCGGCGCCAGCGACCATTGGAAACCAGTGTGCCCGGCTGTTGGTAATTCGACCAAACCAGAGATCGTGTGGAACGCCAAGAACCGTATTCCAGTGATCCAGGTTTCCATTCCGTTCAATAGCAACAACAGGGACCAGCGCGATCCCCGGTCAAACACGCGCTGGATGGTTGCGCAAACGGCATTGTCCGAGGCATGGCTGCGCCAGCACGCCAAGCTTGCCACCCACATGCGCGAATTCGCTCCGCAGGCAGCCTTTCAAAAGGAGGAAGGCAAGGAAGCCGTCTGGACCCCAATTCCCGTGAAACTCAAGTTCGGCACCCGCGTCAGCAAGCATCTGGTGGCGCAAATCCAGAATCTTTCAGCCTGCGCCTTCATCATCAGCCTTCTCGCCCTCGCGTGGATGTGCTTTGCCCTCGCCCGCCGGGGAAAGGAAGAGGCCCTGACAGCAGGCCGCAATCGCCGTACCCTTGAACAACTTGTCGTAAATGCGGCGTGCGATGACGAGGCAAAACTCTCCTTCGCGATCGGTTACGCCGCCAGCGAAGTTCCCGCCGCGGGGGACCTGACCCAGGACTTGATCTCGCTCGACCGTCTGCACCGCAATCGATTTGCCATGACGCGCCTTGACGTAAAAGAGAAAGACCTGTGGATCGAGGACTTGCAGTGTCAGCTCGATGAAGCCCGCGAGGAATTGACCCGGTTGCGCCTCGCTGTCCTCGACCACTCCCAACAAAAGCTGATCCAGGATGGACTCGCGCGGAAAGTCGCCGCGTCGTGCCAGGCCCTGTCTGCCGCCCACGATGACCTGACGCAACAATGCGTCGAGCCCCTCCTCGGCCTTTCCAACCTGATCGCATCGTGGCGCCACGGCTCCCAGACCATGGGGCTAAAACGATTTGTTCGCTTGCTTCAGGAGTCGACGGATCAGCTGTCTCGAAGATCGGATCTTGAGACTGGCGTCCTGGCGATGACCGCTGTGCAAGAACGGACCTTCGCCACAGTTTTCGAAATGCCTGCCCGATTGAAACAATGCCTCCAGGATCTCCGTCCAACCCTCAGCATGCTGTCCAGAGAATCAGTCGCCCAAGGCCGCATTGGCGCCACCACGACGACCCTCGGTGATGTGATGGGCGAGCTGTCATCGATGATCAGTCTGGCGCGTCCCGGACAACGCATCCTCATCCGACTCTCCCAACCGGAATTGAAAACCACCCGAGTTCAGGAGATCGTCGGACAGGCGTTTGGCAAATGGCTTTTCTACCGGATCGTGGGGGGCATTGCCGACATCCCGTTGCACGCCTCCCTCTACCTGAATGTACGCGGCAGGAAACTGAAGGACGATCACCTGGAACTGACCATCAATGTGGTCACAGAGCGCTCAGGATCAGGCGAAATCAGGCGTGACCACGGCCAGGGCATGACCGGCGCCGTTGCGGCAAGTCCTGAAATGACGATCGTCGAGGACGGAGCCCGCGATCTGGCTGATCGTCTTGCCATCGCCCTTGGCATCGACTGGTCCGACAAAAAAAACGCGGGCACCTCATCGGAGCCCGCGTCACAAAATTTGGTCGTCAGGATTCCTGT
>CAWUNT010000222.1:0-4407 GCA_963923405.1 uncultured bacterium
GTGACATCAGATGTCACTTCTATCGTTTTGCGATTCGGTCAAAGTCAGGCAATGGCTTGTGGCGGATGGAATTGGTAGAGCGCTTGGGAATTGAAGGAGCCAGGCTCATCCCGGGACTTCATGACGAGCCGTTGAGTTCATTGAGGTTCAGGAGATTCACAAACATGACTACTAGAAAAAAGAAAAGTGAAGCCATGCGCTTCATGGAGAAGATTACCGGTGGACCGTTGACGATCGGCGAAATTCTGTGGGCCCTGCGCAAGTGCGACGAGATTCCTCAGACGACTTTTGCCAAGAATCTCGGCATATCGAAGCAGCACTTATGTGACATCGAGAAAGGGCGGAAGTTCGTAACGCCGGCGCGGGCTGCGTTGTTTGCGAAGAAACTGGGGCATCCGCCGGCGGCGGTGGATATCAGGGAATTCACCCTGCCCTCCTTGACCCGGCCCCTCTGGAAGTGGTATCCCGGGCACGACATTGAGGTGCCTTGAAAAGCCCGTCTGGACTGCCTTTCAAGCCATGACCCCCGGAATCTGGAGACCTGACATGAATCTTATCAAGGCCTTTGCCGCGACCCTCGCCGGATCGATGATTTTTGCAGGGGCGGCCAGCGCTACGTGCGACGGAATCCCGAGGGACCCCGAAGGCAATTCGTGCTTCATCTATTCGGACCGCAACAGTTGCCAGTCCCACGAAGGCTGCGAATGGACCCCGGAACCTCCGATGATCCGCATTTGCAACGATGCCGCCGAGAAAATTTCCATCACCGCGCAGCAGGTCCGCGCCAACCACAACGTCATCTTCGAAGAGGGCTGGTGGAACCTGGATCCCAAAGAATGCGTGAACCTCGAGGCACCTGCCGCGACGCGGTTCAGTTATTTCGCCAAGTCCTATCAGGGAAACCGGTTCTGGGCCGGAAATCTCGACCCGATGTGCTTTGACCCGTCGGGCCAGGCATTCAAGCGCATCCGCAAATTGAACGAACTGTCCTGCGGCGAATACGCGGGCATTCCGGCCTATACCAGCATCGACGTCAAAGAAGACGATTTCCACCGCATGGTGGTCGCCGGCCCCGGTCGCGAATTGACTCCCGTTCCGCCGCGCCCCGTTCCAGTGCCGGGCCTGAAGGCCATCGCGGTCGCGTGGAATGATCGCGGAGAAGTCTCCATGCGCCACGCGGATACACTTGATCAGGCGAAACAAATGGCCCTTGAAGCCTGCACGGTCCACAGCCAGAGCTGCCAACTCGCAGTATGGCTGGACACGGACCGCCGCGCATGCCTCGCCCTGACAAAGGATGGGACGTGGCTGGCCTACGGATGGTCTCATGACGGGATCGACGACGCGACGCGCATCGCCAACCAGCAATGCGCCAACGCCGGACGCAACTGCGAACTCCTGACCGCCATCTGCAACGACAACTGGTAACGCGCGCCCCGCCGCATTTCGCGATGAACAAGTTGTTCACGCGGGACGGCACTGAAATTGCTGAGTCTCCCAGTTGTGTCACGTGTCCCGGTCTTTTCAGGGCCGGGGCCCCATCCAAGTGCCGCGGGCACGCAGGGGGAAATCCACCATGAAACTCGATCGTCGCCTGTACGCGTTCAATGCCGTGTTCGCCACCTGCGTCACGCTGGACAACAACCCCTTGATGATCCTCGATGTATCCAAAGACGCGCCGAAAGTCGCCGCCACATCCGGACGCGAATCGGCGATGGTCACGGTGCACACGCGAAACGAGGAGACACGGACATGGATCTCGAAAACCATCGCGGGCGAAGTGCTGGACCTGGGGCGCGACCCCATCTGCGAAGTGTACCGGTTGGATGGGGGCACCATCACGGAGGTCGGCGTCTGTTTCCAGCGCCACGATGACGGCAGCTACTCCGGATACGTCACGCGCCGCGACCCGCGGAGCCACCTCGAGACCCGCCAGAAACTGGCATGCACCTACCCCATGGAACAGGAGCGCTAAAACTGTCCACAGGTGCGACTATCCGTGTAAGTAACTGAAATATATGAATAAATAAACATCCTTAAAGCCCAGAACCCCCCCTCCGAAGCGCCAATGATAGGCAATTTTCGCCAATCGGAGGTGCGGAAATGGGAATCTCGAAGAGGATCGCGGTACTGATAGCGACAGGATCCTTGGCGGCAGGTTGCAAGAGCGCCGGATCCTCGGGGGCAGCCGCGGGCGCGGCAGGGTCGGGCACGACCGAGATCAACGGCGCGTCATGCACTGACGGCGTCTGTTCCATTGACCAGGCGGCAGCCGAGTTGTGGAGCGAGGTCAAGGTATACGGCAGTTCCGGCCAGTTGTTGGCGACGTTCACCAGCGAACGCAGCGATGTCGCCGGGAAATCCCTGATCACCTCCCAGACGTTGACTCTGGAAAGTGGCGTCACGGCCGCCAGCGTCATGAACGCCATGGGCGGCTCGGGCATGAACATGGCGCGCTTGAACAGCGATTACGGCCTGTTTGCCCTGCAGACGATGCCAGGCGGCGGCCAAGGTCAATCTGTCTTTACCGTCGCTGACGGCGGGACCGTCACAGCGACGCGGACCTACACCGCCGCAGGCGGCAACTGTCCCGCGTGGGCCTTCAGCATG
This sequence comes from uncultured bacterium, assembly GCA_963923405.1. Classification (GTDB taxonomy): domain Bacteria; phylum Bdellovibrionota_B; class Oligoflexia; order Oligoflexales; family RGVZ01; genus RGVZ01. The sequence continues at coordinate 2,611 of CAWUNT010000222.1, forward strand.
GTCGAACAAATCGGCACGCCGGGAGGCGCCACCTCGCGGTCCTTAAGTCGGGAGTTCACTTGCGCGTCTGAGACGTCTCTGACGTCGACGAACACGATTACCTACGGAACGAACACGCCGAACACAAGCACCACGGACTTTACCATCGACAACACCGTGACCCCGGCCGTGCTGACCAGCGTGGTGTCAACCATGTCGTCAGGACAGACCATTACATTCGGCGTGGCAGCCGACCGCAGCACTGCGACGATCCCGAGCTTCTATGGTCCCAACTCAGGAACCGCCTCGACGTGTACGGCCGCAAGCGAGCCTGGCTTCTTTGAATGCCCGGGGGGAAATGTTGTCTCGGCGGCATTCCGGAACTCGTATCCATTCCTGAACGGCGTTTACGCAGTGGACCCGAATCCATTCGTGATGGCTGACGCCACGTTTGGCATGTTTGACGACCGTGGCCGCCGGCTTGCCACACTCACACCGGGTATGACGATGGTGCAGTCGGTTGCCGAATATGTCGGAGAAACCGCTAAAGTCGACCGGTTCTGCGCGACCAATGCCGCGACGGGCGCGCACGTGGGCCGCGTGGAATTCAATTTTGGTGGCGGTTATACGGGTCCGACCAGTGATTGCGCCACGACGGTGTTGCTCAGCCCGCCCTCGATGGGCGGTGGCGGCGGCATGGGTGGTCCGACCGGTGGTGGCGGCATGGGCGGTGGCGGCAGCGGTATGACCCTCAAAGTTGTCAGTTCCAATTACGGCAAAATGGGCGCTGTGTTCGCAGAAACCAACTCCACGTCGTATCTCTACATCATGACGCAGTCTTCGATCGGCCGTTATGTCGTCCAGGGTCCAAGCGCCCAGACGCTCGACACGACGTGGGGCACAAACGGATTTGTCAACAAGCCGTCCAATTCGATGCAGTACATGGTTTCCTGCGGGGGAAAAGTCTGGTCACTGGATACCACCATGGCTGGCTACACTTGGAAGAAGCTGACGTTCTCAGACTCCAGTCCGTACGTCACCGCCTCAACCCCGACAAGCCCAGTGATACCGGCGTCCGGGTTCAGTTCGCTTAACATCGATTCCGCGTACTGTATCGACAATAAGTACTTGTCGACCGGGCGCTCGGGATCGGACTCGATCATCGTCTACGATGCGGTGAACGAGACGGCCGTAGGATCTTACGCCGCGTCTGGATACCAGTTCAGCAACCATCCGGTCGTTCCTCTGCGGAAGGCTGATGGAACTTGGGCAGTCCTTGAAATGAATGTGTTGAACGGGGGCGTTGGCTCCCGGTTGGTTGAGTTGCCGGCTGCGGGCGGCGGAACGCAGAGTTTTGATTTCAAGGCGTCAGGACTCACGTCGCATACGTTGTTCGCTGGTTACGATGAAGTCAAGGACATCGCCATCGACAACGGAAGCGCGCCGGGCACCCAGAGTAAAATTGCCCTCATCCGCGCGTTCAATGACTATGGCGCTACGGGTAACGCGATGTTGAAAATCACGTTCCAGACTGTGGATGAAATGATCACGAATGCGACGACTTCGGGATACAGTTTCGCCGACAGCCCCGACATCTCGTACGTGACATCAGGATTCACGGGTACAGGATCTCCGTCCAACTTCAGTCAGGTATTTGCGTGCGTCGCACAAAACTACTTCGCGATCGCGGGATGGGGGGATAGCGGCGGCATCACGAGCTGGCTGGCCTTCGGGATCGACGGCGGTGGAAACCTGGACAGCGCATTCAATTCTGGCGCCGAAATGCCCCTCTCGACAGACCCGTTCAACGGCTACATC
>CAWUNT010000223.1:0-4403 GCA_963923405.1 uncultured bacterium
GTGACGTTTGGCGCTTCGGGAGTCAAACCCGACGCAAACACCGCGGATATTACCTTGGATGGTTCGTGGAAGGTTTGTGTCAAGGTCGTTGATGCCGCGGGAAATGCTGCCGATTACGGTTCCTCCGCGGCATTCACGGTTGATACGGTAAATCCGTCTTCCACGGTCTCAACCAGTGGTACGCTCACCATAACCAGTACCAGTGGATCCACGACAACCGTTGATGGTACGACCAGCGATCCCTCTCCTTCCTCAACGGTCTCGTCAGTCGTTGTGTCTATCGACGATGGTTCTGGCAACTGCCTCAACAACTCGAAGACGGCGTGGAACGCGGCTTGTCCGAATTGGATTTCGGCGGCAACGGGATCCTCGACCTGGTCGGTATCAGTGGATGACGCAATGTTCCTCAAAGGCGCATCCTACACGGTGTCAGTCAAGGCGACAGATACCGCGGGCAATCAGGAACCGGCGGCAACCACCGGGTCCTTCGCCTGGGACGCCGCAGAGGGATCGGACCTGTGGAACAAGAATGTCACGTTCAATGGCAGCAATGCTGCCCAGGCCATGGCATCTGCGGTGGACAGTGAGGGGCGCCTTGTGGTTGCCGGTTATGACACCAGCGGGGCGACCCGTGGCCGCATCAAACGATACACGCGTCATGGGGTCAGTGACGCGGCAATTGACATCACGATTGGCAATGGATCGAACGCGGTTGTCGTCTACGGTGTCGCCATCGGGAGTTCTGACAGTATTTTCGTCGTTGGGTCACAGTTCAACGGCAGCAACAATGACTGGTTCATCAAGAAATACTCGTCCTCTGGTGTGGAAGATACGGCCAGCTGGAACAAGACCTACAACGGGAGTCGCGCGGACGACGACGTCGCGTACGCGGTTGCAGTCGCTTCCGATGGAAGTGTTGTCGTGGCGGGACACTCCCGACGCGCCGTCTCGAGCAGTTCCGGTGATGACTGGCGCATCATGAAATATGACTCCAATGGCTCCTTGTCCTGCAGTCAGGACGTGGACGTCGATTCGCAGGCGAAAGACGATCGCATTAAATCGGTAGCGATCCGCAATTCCACTTCAATGATTTATGTCGCTGGTTGGTCGGATTCTCCAGGCTCAAGTCGCGGATGGGCTCTTGGTGAATTCAGCCTGTCAAATTGCGCGCTCCAGTCGGACACGGTGATAACACGCGGCAGCAGTGACGAGGCACACAGCCTTGTAATTGATTCAACAGGCCAGCTTGTCATCGCCGGCAAGACGACAGAGTTCGCCACATCTCCCGACATGTGGATCGAGGTCATGTCCACGTCGTTTGTGAGCGTATGCGCGATTCGCAACGATGTCTCGGCGCTGGCCGAGGGTCAGGCCGTCGCCGTGGACAGTCTGGACAACATCTACGTCGGTGGCTACAGGTCGGGGGCCAATGAAAATTGGTGGCTTCGCAAGTTCTCGACGGCATGCGTCGAGGACACATCAAACTGGAACAAGATCTTGAACGGAAGCGGGAACGCCAACGACCGGATCCAGTCGATAAGCATTTCGAGCGGTGCCAACGATGTGGATAACATCTATGCGGTCGGATGGGGTTACGGCGCAGTTTCCGGTTCTGGCAACAACGACTGGTGGGTCAAGAAGTTCTCCGGTCCGCAGTGAGGCAGAGTTTCATTTGCGTCGATGCAAGATATCGGCTTCCAGGTGTTTCAAATCTTCCTCAATCAACGCGGAAGCAAACAGAGCGGTGTAAAGGGCCGAGAACAAGGTCCCTGACAACATCAGGCCCATCGCCAGCCACTTTCCAGCGACAGTCACAGTCCTGATATCACCATAACCGACCGTCGTGGCGGTCGCTATGGACCAGTAAAGGGCATCCGTCCCGGTAAGTTGGACCGGGTTGTGGTCGCGTTCGATGAAGTAAAAGAGCGCGGCTCCGGTGAACACGACTGTATGAACGAAGATCGTCAGCCACCAGAACAGCGGCCATTTCAGGAGTCGCAGCATCCGACGGGACAGTGTGAGGGGGACGCGGACGAAATTCATGTAAAGAAAGGATTCCTCGCTTTGCTCGGAATGACGGGGATGCCCGGCGTGACGGGGATGCCCGGCGTGACGGGGATCGTCGACGCGCCGCGGGGCATCGTACCTGGGCGTGATGCGCGCGGGAGTGGGGCCACCTGGACTTGAACCAGGGACCTACCGGTTATGAGCCGGCTGCTCTAACCGACTGAGCTATGGCCCCACAGGTCGCGCGCGTCAAAACACCCGGTCAAGACTCGATGAAGGCCCGCAACTTCTTGCTGCGCGACGGATGGCGCAGCTTGCGCAGGGCCTTGGCTTCGATCTGACGGATACGCTCGCGGGTCACGTCAAAGTTCTGGCCGACTTCCTCGAGGGTGTGGTCGCTGCGCTCGCCAATGCCGAAACGCATACGAAGTACTTTTTCCTCGCGTGGCGTCAACGTTGCCAGTGCCTTCTTTGTTTGTTCGGACAGCGCGCCTGCCGTCACCGATTCAGAAGGTGACATCTGCGACTTGTCTTCAAGGAAATCGCCAATGTGATTGTCTTCCTCTTCACCAATAGGCGTTTCGAGCGAGATTGGTTCCACGGCGATCTTCAGTACCTTGCGGACTTTGTCGATGGACAGGTCCATGCGTGCCGCGATCTCTTCCGGAGTCGGCTCGCGCCCCATCTCCTGGACCAGGTAACGACTGGTGCGGATCAACTTGTTGATCGTCTCGATCATGTGAACCGGGATACGGATCGTGCGGGCCTGGTCCGCGATGGCGCGGGTGATGGCCTGACGGATCCACCATGTTGCGTACGTCGAGAATTTGTAACCGCGGCGATACTCGAATTTCTCTACGGCCTTCATCAGGCCGATATTGCCTTCTTGAATCAGGTCCAGGAATTGAAGGCCACGGTTCGTGTACTTTTTCGCGATTGACACGACGAGACGCAGGTTCGCCTCAACCAGCTCACGCTTCGCCAGCTCCGCGCGGCGCTGCATGTCAGCGAGTTCATTGTAGGTCGCGGTCAGTACGTCCGCCTCGAGGCCGCACGCCTGGCTGGCCTGACGGATCGAATCCTGGGCGGCCATCATGTTGCGCGAAATGCGTTGCCATTCGCGGTCGGTCAAGTTGGGGAATGGCGTCTGGCCGGCTGAACGCTCCACCATCTGCGCGAGCGCAGCCGCGTTCGATCCCAGACGGCGCGCGTAGTAGTCCATGTCCTGACGGGCTTCGCGCACCGCGTTGGCATGGTCTGCCAGCTGGTTGATCGTGTTGACCAGCAGCTTACGGTTGATGTTCAGGTCTTTGAGCTGCTCGAACATCTTGTCGAGCAGGGTTTCTGCCTTTTCCTTGTCTTTCGGTTTGCCCGAAGTCGCGGCCTTGTCCTTGATCGCGGCGTACTCATCGTACACCAGCAGGAAACGCGCCGTGACTTCGCGCAACTTGTCGGCATGTACTTGTTCGTTGTTCGAAGCTTCATCATCGTCGAAACCCTTGATGAAGCCCTTCATGCGGATCTCGTTGGCGACGAACTTGCGCGCCGTGGAGATGATCGTGTTCATTCCCATGTCGAGGCGCAGGATGCGCTCAAGGATCTTGTTTTCCTCGTTCTCGATTTTCTTCGCGATGACGACTTCACCTTCGCGGGAGAGAAGGGCAACGCTGCCCATCTTGCGCAAATAGATCCGGACCGGGTCATTTGACTTGCCCAGCGACGCGTCGCTGGTGTCAGCCTGCTCGGTTTCACCCTCGGAAGAGCTGTCACCGTCACCGGATTCGCTGCCTTCGCCATCACCGGCGCCGCCAGCATCGTCATCACCAGCGAGGAGGAAATCGTCTTCGCCGCCGGATTCCTTCGAGCCTTTGCCGGCCCTTCCGCGACCCGGGCTCGCGTCGACAAGTTCGATGCCCTTGTCGCTGAGTGCCATGATGATCTCGTCGATCGTCTCGGGATTCGCGTTCGCCTTTGGAACAGCGGCGTCGATGTCTTTGTAACTCAACGAGCCGTTCTTTTTCGCCATCTTCACGAGGGCATCAACAGCCCTGTAAACTTCAAACGTCTCGGGGGCCTTGGTTTTTTCAGCCTTTGCGGAGGCTTTCGGCGCCTTGACGCTGGTTTCGCTGACTTTCGCGGCTTTCGGGCCTTTCGCCACGACTTCCTTGACCGGTGTTTCCTTCCCCTTGGCGGCCTTTGGCGCGATGACTTTCTCAGTTTGCGCTTTGCCAGCCTTGGCTGCCGGTTTCGTTGGAGTCTTCACGAGAGCCTTGGCCGGCGACTTTTCGAGCGTCACTTTGGACTTGCCCGGCTTTGCGGTCTTGGGTTGCAGGCTGGAAACAAGATTGCTGCCGCGGCCCGTCGCGTTGGCGCCCTTGGACACCTGTCTCTTATAC
>CAWUNT010000224.1:0-4371 GCA_963923405.1 uncultured bacterium
CCTTTTCTGCTGCGGAGACAACCAGGTGAAACTCAACCGATGGCGCGCTCGACTTGATCTGTTGCAAGTCCTCAAGAATCTGCACTTGCTTGACCGGACGTCCGGTTGTGTCAACAAGAACGAGATCGCAATCCTGATTCTTCGCGAGGACCTCGGGCAATTCCGATGGTTGCTGGATCGCGGCAAAACGAATGTCGAGTACCTTCGCGTAGACTCGCAGCTGCTCCGACGCGGCAAGACGCACAGCGTCGTAAGATACGATCAAGACTTTCCGCTTCTCACGCACAGAGAACTGGGCGGCGAGTTTGCAGAGTAGGGTTGATTTTCCGGCGCCTGCCGGACCCACAAGGCAGTGCACGGCCTGGCCGCCCGGCAGGGATTCCCATCGCGGGGAAATCGAAATCTGCTTGAGCATCCAGCGGATCGCGTGGTCCCGGTACCAGGTTTCGGGAGTTGTCGAAGAGTCCTGCTTCGGCGCGTTCAACTTTGACAAGTTGTTCGCAAGTTTTGACAGCAGTGTCTCGTCTATGCCGCCGTGGCGCAGCATCCGGATCACGTCGCCGGCCGCGGGATGGAGGGACTGTTCTACACCGGAATTGTTGTGGCGCAAGACTTCAAGAAGCAGCAGTTTGAGGTCGTGAACAGAACCTTCAAGGTTCTCGAGTCGCCGCGATGACGGTAACCTCGATTCAAGTGAGTCGATGCGCTTCTCAATCCGCTCGAACGCCGCGTCAAGCCTTGCTGTATTTCCGCCAGCGGCATTGCTGGAAGCCGGACTGGTTGACGCGCCAGCGATCGTTCGCGATGAATTCGCGGCCGCGGCGGTGACTTCTACGATTTTTACGTTGGGCCTGCCTTCGGCGTTTTTTTCGCGGGTCGACAGGATGACAGCGTCATTGCCGAATTCCTGCTTTACTGCCTTGACGGCGTCCTTGAAGGAAACTGCCTCGAATGTCTTGACTTGCATGGATCGCGTCCCTTATTGCAGTCGCACAGTTCCAACGGTTTTTGACTTCGTTTCCTGGGGCAGTTCATCCCAGGCGAGGACAACCAGCCCTGGAATGAACTGGGTCACAAGTTTTCTTAAATCCCATCTGATGCGGGAGCCGCAGAGGAGGATGGGAATCGCGCCATGCGGCTCAAAGTTTCGCATGGTCGAGGCAATGCCGTTCAGCAGTCGTTGCGCGAGTTCAGGGTCGAGATTCAACGAGGTCGACCCGTCGTCATTGATCCTCTGGCTCATCACGATCGTATCCTCGACCGCGCGATCCAGGCTGGCCACGAGCAGCTGATTGTCACTTGTCAGGTACTTCCTGATGATACCACGCCCCAAAGACTTGCGGACATATCGCGTCAAGATTTCCGGGGACTTGATGGTCTTTGAATGGTCTGCAAGAGTCTCAAAAATTGTCAGTGTATCCCGGATGCTGACCGATTCTGAGAGCAAGTTCTGCATGACCTTGACAACGTCTCCGAGTGTCAGTCGATCGGGGGCGATGACTTCCTCGATTACTTTCGGGTGTTCCTTCTTGACGCCATCGATCAGGTTCTGGGTCTCCTGCCGTCCGAGCAATTCGAACGCGTGCTCAGAGATCAGTTTCGTCAAGTGTGTGACGACAACGGTCGCGCAGTTGACGACTGTGTAACCGCGGAATGTGGCTTCGTCCCTCTGGTTCTGCTTGATCCAGATTGCCTCGAGCCCGTAGGCGGGTTCGATGGTTTTGATTCCGGAAATCGGGTCAGAGATGTCTCCCGGGTCCATCGCCAGGTGATAGTCAATCATCAGGTTCCCGCGCCCGATCACGTTGCCCTTGAGCAAGATCTGGTATTCGCTTGGTTGTAGCTGGATGTTGTCGCGGACCATTACCATCGGCACGATGATTCCGAGGTCCTGCGCGAATTGTTTTCTGGCCGAGATGATCCGTTCGAGGATTTCGCCATCCTGCGCGGTGTCCACGAGCGGTATCAATCCGACACCAACTTCCAGTGCCATTGTATCTACATGCAGAAGGGCCTCGATTGAGTCGGAACTGCCCTCTTTTCTTTCCTTGTCCTGCGCCTCAACTTTCGCCTCCTCTTCAGCCTTCAGCGTCATCGCGTCCGCAGCCAGACGGCCAAGGTAGAAGAATCCCGCCGACATCAGGAGGAAAGGTACTGCCGGCAGCCCGGGAATGAGGGCCATTACGATCAAGAGGCCGGAACACGCGAAGAGCGCTTTCGGATGAACAATGATCTGATCGGAGAGGTCCTGGGACAAGCCGCCACCAGCCGAGGCGCGGGTAACGATGATACCTGCCGCGGTGGAGATGATCAGCGCGGGAATCTGGGATACAAGTCCGTCACCGACGGTCAGCAGCGTGTAGACCTGGGCTGCGTTCTGGAACGTCATTCCGTGCTGGAACACTCCAACCAGAAGACCGACGATGACGTTGATCACCGTGATGATGATGCCGGCGATGGCGTCGCCGCGTACAAATTTCGACGCACCGTCCATGGCCCCGTAAAAGTCGGCTTCCTGCTCGACCTTGGAACGTCGTTTCTTGGCTTCCTCCCGGTCGATAAGGCCAGCGTTCATCTCCGCGTCGATGGCCATTTGCTTGCCGGGCATGGCGTCCAATGTAAAGCGGGCGCCCACTTCGGCAACGCGGCCAGCACCCTTTGTGATAACGATGAAGTTAATGACGACAAGGATCAGGAATATGGTGAAGCCTACAAAGTAGTTCCCACCGACCACGAAATTGCCGAAAGCCTGTACGACATCAGAGACGTTGCCCGTCTGCCCTTTGAGAAGGATGGCCCTTGTGGTCGCCACGTTGAGACCAAGGCGGAAAAGCGTTGTCACAAGAAGGATGGTCGGAAACGTCGAGAAGTCCAGTGGCTGCTTGATGTAGACCGAGATCAGCAGAATCAAGATCGACAAGGTGATCGATACGGCCAGAAGCATGTCCAGCAGCATCGCCGGGAGCGGCACGATCATCATGAAGATGATTGCCAGCAATCCGACGGCGAACTGAATGTCCGGGCTGCGCAGCAACGCCAACAAACCAGTGCCGGAATCTGCCTTGGTTGTCGCCGGTGAGGCTTTTGCCGCTGTAGTTGCCGTGGCCATGGGTCACTCCGGGATCAGTTCACGGTTTTCTTTTGCGTCGATTTCTTTCCGAGCGGTATTCCCTTCAGCTCAAACACGTAACGGATGATCGCCGACACCGCCTTGTACATGGACTCTGGAATTTCCTGGTCCTCATCAACTTCCGCGTAGATGGCCCGTGCGAGCGGACGGTTCTCCACAATCGGGATATCAACCTCTTTGGCGATCTCCCTCATTCGCAACGCGAGGTGATCGATGCCCTTCGCGATGACAAGCGGCGCGCCCATTCCGGGTTCGTATTTCAGCGCGATCGAATAATGTGTCGGGTTTGTGATCAAGACGGTTGCCTGCTTGGTTCTCTCGACGACCTTCCGGTTGGCGATTTCGCGCTGCATCCTCTTTTGGCGTCCTTTGAGCAAGGGATCAGTTTCGCGCCGCTTGATTTCTTCCTTGATCTCCTGCTTCGTCATCTTCATTTGCTTCTCAAGGCGGAACCAGTTGTAGAAGAAGTCCGCCGCCGCGATGAATCCCATCACGCCGCCGACGGCCCAGATCAGCTGGGAAGTGATCGATCCCCAGTGCGCCCACGTGCCGTTGATTGGAGTCATCATCAAGCTTGGGGCGTTGCGAATCTCACTTTTGATCACAGCGACCGCGACGGCCGCGATGGCGCCGGTTTTCGCGAGGGACTTCAGCAGTTCAGCGCCCGCGTCCATTCCCACCATGCGCATGATCCCGTTCAGCGGGTTCATTTTGCTGAAGTCCGGCGAGAGCTTTTCCCATGACCAGTTGAACTGGGTCTGAAGGAGTGTTGAAATGGTCGCGACCGCTCCAGCCGCGACACATACAGGAAGGGCCACTGACAGTCCGGCCACTAGAAAATGTCCGAGAAGTGGAAAAATGTTCTGGCTGTTCACACGGAAGGATTGCGCGCGCTGGAAGGATTCGGTCATGAGTTTCTCGACCGAGACGATTCCGGCGGAACCCCCGTAGTAAAGGACAGCGGTTGCCGCAAGCAAGACGAAGACGGCCGTGATTTCACGGGAGACCGCGACCTGACCGCGCTCGCGAAAGTCTTCGCGGCGCTCTTGTGTCGCCTCTTCTGTGCGATCATCACTGTTTTCGTCGAATCCTGCCAAAACATTACCTCAAAAAATTAATGTGTTCGCGCGGGATCATCCTGGCCGCATCGACTTGATGGCCGTCATGAAAAGGTCGCGAGTGCCCATGTAATGGGCTCCCATCCCTGTCTCTTATACACATCTCCGAGCCCACGAGACGCT
>CAWUNT010000225.1:0-4309 GCA_963923405.1 uncultured bacterium
CACAAGGAGTATCGTCGGCAGCGTCAGATGTGTATAAGAGACAGGTTGCCAAGTGATCGCTTTCATCCGGACGAGGTCAACCATGCCGGAGAAATTTTCCTCGGCACCGATTGGCATTTGGAATGCCACAGGATTTGCCGCGAGACGTTCGCGGATTGACTGAACGGATCCATTGAAATCGGCACCAACGCGATCCAATTTGTTGATGAAAGCGATTCGGGCGACTTTGTACTTGTCCGCCTGGCGCCAGACTGTTTCTGACTGGGGTTCAACACCGGAGACACCGTCAAAAACAGCAACGGCACCATCCAGGACACGCAGGGAACGCTCGACTTCGATGGTGAAATCCACATGCCCGGGGGTGTCAATGATGTTGATCTGGTTATTGCGCCATTTGCAGGATACCGCCGCGGCCGTAATCGTAATCCCGCGTTCCTGCTCCTGAACCATCCAGTCTGTCGTGGCAGTGCCTTCGTGCACCTCGCCAATCTTGTGGATCTTGCCGGTGTAATAAAGGATGCGTTCCGTGGTTGTTGTCTTGCCCGCGTCAATGTGGGCCATGATACCGATGTTGCGGAGAATGGATTGATCAAGTGCCATCGAGAATACCCAGAACGACAACCAGTTATAAAAAAACCCAGAGGCGCCAAGAATGACGCATCTGGGTCTAATTTCAAGCAGTGATTACCAGCGGAAGTGCGCGAAGGCCTTGTTGGCTTCTGCCATCTTGTGCACGTCTTCGCGGCGCTTGATCGCTCCGCCACGCTTGTTGGCGGCGTCAATCAACTCGTTCGCGAGGCGCTCACGCATGGACTTGCCGGCACGACCGCGGGCGAATTCAACGATCCAGCGGATCGCGAGTGCCTGACGACGCTCCGGACGAACTTCGACCGGCACCTGGTAGTTGGAACCACCAACGCGGCGAGACTTCACTTCGAGGAGCGGGCGGACGTTGTCGACAGCCGCGCGGAAAAGTTCCAGCGAACTCTTGAAGGTACCGAGACCTTGCGGGCCACGACCCTCGATCATGTCCAAGGCACCGTAGAAAGCCGTTTCAGCGGCTGTCTTCTTGCCATCGTACATCATCGAATTGATGAACTTGGTTACGAGCACGTCTTTGTATTTCGGATCCGGAAGGATCACACGTTTTTCTATTTCGCGGCGGCGAGCCATGCGAGTTGTCTCCCGTTAAACTCAGTTGGATGCAGCTTTTGGTTTCTTCGCGCCGTACTTGCTGCGACCCTGACGGCGGGCATTGACGCCTGCGCAGTCGAGCGTGCCACGGACGATGTGATAACGGACACCCGGCAAGTCTTTCACTTTGCCGCCGCGAACCATCACCACGGAGTGTTCCTGGAGGTTGTGGCCTTCACCGCCGATGTACGACGTGACTTCCACACCATTGGTCAGGCGAACACGGGCAACTTTACGGAGAGCCGAGTTCGGCTTCTTCGGGGTTGTCGTGTAAACCCGGACGCAAACCCCACGGCGCATCGGAGAACTCCGGAGCGCTGGCGATTTCGTCTTTGATTTCTGGACTTTACGTCCATTCGCAATCAGCTGATTGATCGTTGGCATGTAAACCTGTTCCTTAAATACTGACCCTTAGCGGGCCCCGTTTCCTATCAAAGCAACGCCCTGTTTGCAATAGCGAACAAGACCGCCCACCCTTACTGGTGGGCGACTTCCAGAGCCTGGTCGGCAGTATGACCTGCCGGCAGGTTCTCCTGCCCATGCACCACAGCCTTCAAGTTCCGGTAGTAGGCAGCACCCGTACCTGCCGGAATCAGGCGACCCATGATCACGTTCTCTTTCAAGCCGCGCAAGTGGTCGATTCGACTGTTGATACTGGCTTCCGTGAGCACTTTCGTCGTTTCCTGGAAGGAAGCGGCCGAAATGAAGCTCTCGGTCGACAGCGATGCCTTCGTGATACCCAGAAGGATCGGCTTCCACGTTGCCGGGCGGAGGCCTTCCGCAGCCAGCTTGCTGTTGGCTTCCTCGACCTCAGCCCGCTCAACCTGCTCGTTCGGCAGGAAGCGGCTGTCGCCTGGATCCACAACATTCACGCGGCGCAGCATCTGGCGCACGATGACTTCGATGTGCTTGTCGTTAATCTTCACACCCTGGAGGCGGTAAACTTCCTGGATCTCATCGACCAGGTAGCGAGCCAGGGCAACGCGGCCCAAAACCTCAAGGATTTCATGGGGGTTAGCCGAACCGTCGACCAGGAACTCGCCCTTGCGGACATAGTCACCCTCGGTCACGATCACGTGGCGGCCCTTTTGGATCGCGTAATCGGTCTTCTCGCCATCCACGCCCACGATGGTCAGCTTACGCTTGCCCTTCGTATCGGCGCCGAACTCGATCGTACCGTCACGGTCAGCCATGATCGCCATGTCTTTCGGCTTGCGGGCCTCAAAGAGCTCGGCAACACGAGGCAGACCACCGGTGATGTCCTTGGTCTTGGTGGTTTCACGCGGAATCTTCGCGATGATGTCACCGGGGGCAACAACGGCGCTGTCTTCCGTCGACAGGATCGCGCCGACCGGGAGGCCGTAACGAACTTGGCGCTTGTCGCCCTCGCCCATGATTTCAATCGCCGGCTTCAGGGTCGTACCCTTGGCATCGGTCACGACCTTGCGGGTCATGAACGTGACGTCATCGGTACGCTCGTCCAGAGACTGGCCTTCTTTCAGGTCCGCGTAGCGAACGCGACCAGCGAATTCGGAGACGATCGGCACAGCGAACGGATCCCACTCAGCCAGACGGGCACCCGGGGCCACGGAGTCACCTTCCTTCACGAGGAGGATCGAGCCGTAAACGATCGGGTACGTTTCCTTGATCTTGCCTGCGTCGTCCAGAACCTGGATCTCACCGTTACGGGTGAGAACCACGAGCTGACCGTCGCGGTTGGTCACGTGACGGATGTTATTGAACTTGACGCGACCGGAGAACCGGCTGTCGATCGTGCTCTTCTCGACCTTGTGCGTAATCGTGCCGCCGAAGTGGAACGTACGCATGGTCAGCTGGGTACCAGGTTCACCGATGGACTGGGCAGCGATAACACCGACTGCCTCACCGGAGTTCACGAGGCGACCGGAAGCCAAGTCACGGCCATAGCACGCCGCGCATGTTCCACGCAGCGCCTGGCAGGTCAATACCGAGCGGATCTTGACGGTTTCAACGCCGGCCTCGTCGATTTCCTTGCACAGGAATTCATCGAGAAGCGTACCAGCCTTCGCGATCAACTTGTGACCATGCGGGTTGACAACGTCCTCCAGAACGACGCGACCAAGGACACGTTCGCCGAGAGATTCACGGATGTCAGCGCCTTCGCGAAGCGGCGTCAGGCTGATGCCATCGGTCGTACCGCAGTCCGGTTCGCTGATGATGGCATCTTGCGCAACGTCCACAAGACGACGGGTGAGGTAACCGGAGCTTGCTGTCTTGAGAGCCGTATCGGCCAGACCTTTACGGGCACCGTGAGTCGACGTGAAGTACTCGAGAACCGACAAACCTTCGCGGAAGTTGGAAGTAATCGGGGTCTCGATGATCTCGCCGCTTGGCTTCGCCATGAGACCACGCATACCAGCCAGCTGACGGATCTGCTGGGCCGAACCCCGGGCTCCCGAGTCCGCCATCATGAAGATGGAGTTGGTGCTCGGTACGCGCTTGGTCGCGCCTTTGTGATCTTTGCGATCCATGTGCGAAATGTTGCTGAACATGTCTTCAGCGATGTTTTCGGTAACTTTCGCCCAGATGTCGATAACCTTGTTGTAGCGCTCGCCTTCCGTCAAAAGACCTTCGGAATATTGTTCCTTGATCTTCTTGACTTCTTCGTAAGCGTCGCCGAGCAACTTCTGTTTGCCGGCCGGAATGACCATGTCGTTAATGCAGATCGAAAGACCTGCCTTTGTCGAGTAACGGTATCCCATTGAACGAAGGGCGTCAGCGAGAAGGACGGTACGCTTCGGACCACAGATACGGAAGGTCATGTTGACCAGCTGCGCCATCTGTTTCTTGCCGAGCGTCTTGTTGATCATCTCAAACGGCACTTCTTCCGGGAGGATTTCGGAGAGGAGCCCACGTCCGACCGTGGTTTCCATGCGCTGGCCGCGCAGGCGAACCGTGATCGGGGCCTGAAGGTCAATCTCGCCGTGGTCGTAGGCCGCGCGCACTTCCTCGATAGAGGCGAACGTCTTGCCTGCGCCCTTGGCGCCAATGTCCTCACGGGTCAAGTAATAGATACCGAGGACGATGTCCTGCGTCGGCACAATAACCGGAGTACCGGAAGCCGGGCTGAGGACGT
>CAWUNT010000226.1:0-4305 GCA_963923405.1 uncultured bacterium
TATAAGAGACAGGGAATATGGAGCGCCAGTGGAAAAGAGCTGGGAAAACTTCCCGGTCATGAAAAAGGCGGGCACGAAGCCTGCTGGGCGACCGACCAGAACAACGCCGACGGGATCGTACAGGCGCACTGTCACGACGGCGGTGAACTGGTCCGGACAGAGCCAGGCAATCCTGACCTCGAAGGACATCGCGAGTGTCACATGGTCAGGAAAGGAGCGATTCCGGGACAACTGGATGTTTTCACTTTCGTCGTCAACTGCAGTGCCGATGGGGGTGAATCCGTAGCCATCCACCACTCCAGGCCACGTGCCGAAGGACATGCGTTGAGCGCCAAGTTGCTGACCGAGGAAGAGATCCACGCGTCGAAACATGGGTCCAGTCACGGCAATCCGGCCCCCCGGAGCAAGCCACGCCATGTACCCAAAGTCGTTGACGAATCGGAATGGTGATAAATAACCTCGCCGGTTCGCATGGAGGCAGGTAGGATCCCTGCGAATCGGGAGGATCGGTAAATGAACCCTTGGCATGACGTCGCGATCGGTAAAGACGCTCCGGAAATTTTTCCTGTTGTGATCGAGGTCCCGAAAGGATCGAAAATCAAATATGAGCTGGACAAGGACTCCGGCATGATCAAGGTGGACCGGATCCTGTTCAGCAGCGTTCACTATCCGGCCAATTATGGTTTCATTCCGCAAACCTGGTGTGATGACCATGACCCGTTGGACGTTCTCGTCCTCGGACAGGAAACTGTAGTGCCACTGTGCATCATGAAGGCAAAGCCGATCGGCGTCATGCGGATGATCGACCAGGGAGAAGGTGATGACAAGATCATTGCCGTCCATGCCGACGATCCGGAATACAACCACTACACGTCGATTCACGACCTCCCACCTCATCGCATCAAGGAAATCCGCCGGTTTTTCGAGGATTACAAGATCCTGGAAGGAAAGAAGGTCGTCGTCGAGGACTTCGCGGACCGTGACACCGCGATCCGTGTCGTCAACGAATCCATCGCGTCCTATCACCGGGAAAAAAAGAACCTGAAGTGATGGCGCAGGCCACTGTTTATATCGGCGTCGACCAGACGGGAGCCATCCAACGCCGCGGGACCGCGAGGATTTACAGATCCCTGCCTGCGGCTATCCTCGTGATGGATGGGAAAAGAAGCCTTCGGGTCCTGGTCTCGAAAAAAAACGGCCGGAAATTTGGCCTCCCGGGATTTGACACCCCCGGGATCCTGTCCCTGCTCGATGAGAACGCCCTCGATCCAGTCACAACGAAGATCCTTGTTGACTGTGTCTTGGGACTGCCTTCATCCATGCGCCGCAACGAGGAATCCATCCGCGATCTGCTGAAACGCGCGTCCTCGTTCAACTCAGAAACCAAAATTGAGGCCGGGCGGGCCAGAGCAGCCGCTTTTTTCAACGAAATCCTGTCCGCCTCAATTCTAAGACCTCTCCATCAGAACGATGGCCGCTGCGTCATTGCGAAAGAATCCTGCGAAGCAATAGCGTCTTTCAGGAGCATCCCTTCCAGAAGAACATCCAGTCTGGAACATACCGCATTTGGTGCGACCTTGGGCGGTCCATCGACCAGAGGGATGCCTCCACCTTGCGGTTTTGGCCACATGACTTCGCCGAGCCTGCCCGCGACGATAAAAAAGGACATGGTCCGGATATTGTCGTCGCAGAGGGTTATCCCTCATTCTATTGGAATAAATTCCTTGGATTGCGTTCACGACAACCAGAGATGCTGGAGGAGGCCTTGGCGGCAGCAACACGCAAACTTGGATGGTCCGTCACGTGCGACCATTGGCCGTTGATCGCATCCGATCCTGACCTCGCTGACGCCGTCGTACTGGCAGTAACAGCTTTTTTTCTTGATTCATCCGGAAAGGCGTTCTCAAGATTCAACAAAGAACAGGCCACAGGAATGCCAAAAGACTATCAAGCGGATTTTGAAGGTTGGATCGCGGGCACTCAGGCTGACCTTTTTACAGCGTCATGAATTCGCGCCATGGCATCAATCAAGACATCCCGCACAACGGGTTTCGTCAAGTAGTCGTTGAACCCGTGAGCCAAGGCCCGCTCTTTTTCTTCACGCATCGCATGTGCCGTCAAGGCCACAATCGGGATACGGTATCCCTCTTTTCGCATTGTTTCTGTCGCGTCCTGACCCGACATGTCGGGCATTGACAAGTCCATCAGGACAACGTCATAGCCATCTTGCAATGCCATGGCCACTGCCTCGCCTCCACCGGTCGCGGTGGCGACGGATGCCCCTGCTGCCTCAAGGTACCGCGAAATCAACAACCGGTTATCAGCAACATCATCAACAACGAGAATACGCATACCTGACAGCTTGCCCTGGGGAGCGATGGCGCCTTCCACGCCCATGGCATGAGACGAAATTCCGGCCAGGCCTTCGTCAACTTTACGACTTGCGGCGATCGAGACGACAAAGGTTGAACCTTTTCCCAATTCGGAGCGCTCAAGCTCCACGTCCCCTCCGAGCAATCGGGCCAGGCGCCGCGACAAAACCAGACCCAGACCGGTACCGGAGTATTTTCTCTGCTGCCCACGGGTAAATGGAACAAAAAGGCGCCCAGTATCATCCTTGGAAATCCCGATACCGGTGTCGGTCACTCGAAACTCAATCATTTCGACATTGTCAGAGTCCCTGAATCTCCGGCTCACCCGGCAAGACACATTGCCCTTCTCCGTGTACTTGACACCATTACCAACCACGTTGAGCAGAATCTGCTTAAGCCTCAGAGGATCCGTCCGGAGCTGGATGGGCGTTCCGGGAGCGACATCAAAAGAAAGGCCAATTCCACGTTCCCTTGCCTTGATCTGAAGAGACGTGGAAAGTTCGTCGATCAATCTGTCAAGTTGCACATCCTCGATATCAATCGAGATCTTCCCCGATTCGATCTTGCCCAAATCAAGCACTTCATCGACCAGAGCCAACAATTGTTGCGCGTTGCGCTTGATGGTCTCAAGATGCCTTCGTTTTTCAACTTCGTCCTTCTCCTCGATTGCCAGATCAATGAAGCCGAGGATGATTCCCAGCGGAGACCTCAATTCGTGACTCATATGCGTTAGAAACGCCGATTTCGCACGATTAGCGATCTCGGCCTCAACCCTTGCCCTGACCATCTGGTCCTCGAACTCTTTTCTTGCGGTAATATCAAAACCCGACGGGATCAAATACTCAACCTTGCCATCGTCGCCGAACAGGGGAGCTATGACGAAGTCGGAAATCCTGACTGATCCGGCCGCCGTTTCGTACTGAATTTCCTGACGGAATCGCTCACCAGCGGCGCCGCGCTTGATGATCTCTTCCATCTGGTTAACCATCTCTGGATATCGCGAAAACCAACCGGTCTGAGCGAATTTTTTTCCCGCAACATCAGCCATCGTCAACCCGGAGACCTCAAGCGCCGAGCGGTTGATCAGCAGAACAGTGCCGTCCGGCGCAAGAACACCGACATAGCTCTCTACCGTGTCAAAAACCCGCTGCATGTGAAGAGCCCTGCGCTCTGAAAGTTCTTTGGCTTTTTTCAAGTCCTCGTTGACACGGCGTAAATCCTCGATACCTCGCGCGACGGATGCCTCAAGCCCGACTGATCGCCTGCGCAATTTCGATTGCGAGCGACGTTGCGCCAGGGACCCTGCGTGAATGGTTACACTTTTCAACCAGACTGCCAGAACGAGCGTCATGGAAGGGATTACTGTCAGAGCCAGAATGACCCCGGAGTTGTCAAAAAAGCCAAGACGACTGCCCACGATTCCAATGAAAACACAAATCAACGGCAGGATCATGGCGAGAGGGATCATACGCCGTGTGCTAAAGCCCGCCGGATCCTCGTAGACGATAAACCGGCCGGGAGACCGGGCAAGGTCGACCAGCATCGCGCTCAACGACAAAGCCGCAACAGCGATCGCTTCCGAAACGGCCAAGGGGCGCATGGCGGGACTGGAGAATATCCACGCAGATATCGCCGCTAGAGCCGCGAAATAAGCAACGGCCAACAAAACATGGCCTGCGTAAGCGAGTTTCCGGCTCTTGAATTGTTGGACCGACACCGCGAGCGCGGGAAACCCGACCAGGCAAATCACGCCGGGTCCCTGAGTCAGCAGGACCAGAATGATCGCGCCTGCCGAAAGCAGGGTTGCAGCTACCCGGGCTACCCCTCGCGGGGCAGCCAGACCCCAAGGCTTTCCACGCCACGTTGCCAGCACCGCGAGGCTCAATAGAATCAGGGCAGATGGAACTTCCCACGCTGACCAGGAATTGAGCGC
>CAWUNT010000227.1:0-4283 GCA_963923405.1 uncultured bacterium
GATGTGTATAAGAGACAGGTTCATGTTCGGTCACGCGTTCTGGGCTGTCACGAAGAAGGCGAAATCGACCGCGCATCTGCGTGAGTTGATCGAGGATTACCGTGATCGTTTTGATCATCCACTGAAAGAGAGAATCAATTGAAAGGGGTTTTTAGCATGTTCAAAAAAGTGTCCATGTCAGTGTCCACGTCCGTGTTCATGTTCGTGTTTGCCGGTCTCGCGGCCGGCGGTCTTTCCGGTGCGGCTGAGGCGTCGACCTATACCTGCGCTGGTCAATTGAATTGGGCTCCCAGCATGTTGTGGAACGCGAATTACCAGATTCACGTCCGCCCATCGTTTGACGGCAATGCTTTCGGGCAGGTTCGCGTGACGCGCACCTATATCGGCGCGACCCCGCGCGTCGAGATGATCCAGATGCGTTGCGTCCCGGGCAGCAATGGCGCCGAATTTGATTGCATCGAAAACTCGAACTACAACAACCGTGGCGAACTTCTGGCCGCCCAGTTCTTCGTGAACAACTGGACTGTCCTTTACGCGACCCCGTTCGAGGAATGGGCGCCTTACGCGCTGGGCAATTTCGGATGTTCCCGCTTTTGAGTCGAACGCGACCGGATCGCGCGGCCGTCAAGCCAGTCGCAGTCCGGAACCAGGTTGATTGGAGACTTCCAGTAACGCGGACGACTTGTGCCACGGACTTTTCGCGGTCAACCGCCGGTCGATGAAAAACGGCGTGTCGAGATCGACAAGCGCGAATCCACCCAAGCCAGTCGCCATGTGGAGAGAAAATCCCATGGCGATTTCTGTTTCCAGCATCCCGCCGATCATCATCCCCATCCCGAGTGATCTCGCCGCAGCGATCATGCGCAAGGCTTCGATGACGCCGGACTTCGTGATCTTGATGTTGATCATGGATCCCGCGCCGGCCTCATGCGCTTGAAACACGTCTTTCGCGGAAGTCACTGACTCGTCCAGCAGCACAGGGACTGTTGTTGAACGGGACAGATCGGAGAGTCCTCGAAGGTCGGCCCTGGGTAATGGCTGTTCAAAACAAACAGCGCGGATCTGGAGTTTTTCCAGGTTTTGCAGCAATTGACGCGCTCGTTTCAGGTCAAATCCCTGATTGCCATCCAGGATGATCCTCGGATTCTGATGGCGCGCTGAAGACCATGTGTTGACGGCGCGAACACAATCCGTGTCGTGATCCACCTGTCCGGAGACTTTTACCTTGAATGTGTCGAATTCATGGGCGGAGAACTTTTCGAGAAACGCCGTGATCCGTCCAGCGTCCATCACGGGAACCGTAATGTCTGTCCTCATTTTATGCGGTCCGCCATGCAGCAGGGACGGCGATCCAAAAAAACGCCAGAGTGGCATCTGGATCCGCTGTGCCATCAAGTCTATGACGGCGCACTCAACCGCGCAAAGGGCGCTCCTGGACAGTGAGTGATCTGCTGATCTGTCGCGGAGTACCCGGACCGCGGATTCCGGAGTCATGAATTTGATTTCTTCGCAAAGCGCCTCGATCGTGGAGGCTGTCTGTTTGATCTCCTCGCCTGTCACCGCGGAAAACGGCGCGGCTTCGCCGAGCCCGGTCAATCCGTTATCGGTGGTGAGGGCGACGACGGCGCATTGCGCGGACTGCATGGTGCCACCCGCGATAGCGAACGGTGTGTGGACGGGGAGATTATGGACCGTGACGACGGCCTTCACTGCGGGGGACCTCGCGCTACTCGTTTTCTCCCAAGAATAGCGTAAACGAGGGTGAGGAGACAGTGGTCTCCGCTACTTCTTCCGTAGCGGGAGTGATCGTCTTGCCCCAGCTCGACCGGATGGTAACGACGGTTTCCTTGCCGTCGATAATCTCAAACGGCTCGCTCATCACCAGGTCGCCGGAGTCGAGCGTCAGGTCATGGGAATCGCCGCTCTGGTCGACCACAACCACAAGAGGGTCGAATTTCACCGTCACGGAACTGAAGCCCTTGCCAACATGGTCGGTGAGTTCGGTGGTGGACCAGACTTCCTGCGGGCGCGAGACAACGCGCAACTCAAGTGGATCGCCTGTGTAAAGATCAACGCCGGCCGAACCGTCGTCCGGGTGGAGCGTGACATTGTTGAAGAGAAAAACCTGCGCCTGGGGAGATTCAGAACCTGTAGCCCCCGTTGGTTGAGTCAAGGATCCCATGATGCGGATGCGTAGTTTCGTGTCCGTTGTCAGGGTCGTTCCACATCCGGTGGTCCAGGACGCGAATAAAATCGCCGCCACAGGCATAAACGCCAAGCGGTACGCCACCTTGCATCGCTTTGTCAAAATAGTGGCCATCGTTAGTCCCTGAAATCGTTGCGCTTTTTTTCCGGAAAAACCGCGTAACTTGCGAAATCCCCTGATGTGGGTATCGGCGCGTCCAGACGGATCTTTATCTGTAAATAAATCGGGGGATTGGCCGATCCCTATAAGGTATGAACGTCGGCTTCAAAAAAACCCTCTTCGAGCGACTGGTTGTCGCCATGGTGGCGTTCATCCTCATTCCTGCTCTCGCATCATGCGGAGGATCGGGGAGCAATGGTGACAGCGCTCCCAGTGGAGGCAGCTACGGACATCCCGGTGCGACGGGCGGCGGCGGTGCGGGCGGCAGTGTCAGCAGCGTTGTCAGCGGGCGACTCACCCGGATCGTTGATGGAAAGGCCGGCGAAGACCTGACCATCGAACTCGGGACAACGTCGATCACCATCCGTGCGGGAACATTCCAGAGCGACTACCAGGCCGTGGTCACGGATCTCGCCGGGGAATTCACCGAGAGTTCTTCCATCAAGTTTCTCAGTCTGCCGGTGCGGTTGCGAATCACAGACGCGGACAGCGTCCTGGAGCGCGGCGACGCGGCCCGCGACATTGAATTCACCGTCACATCGGTCAAGGCGGCGGACTTGTACAAGTCCACGGTGCTACTGGCGGATTATGCCGAGGCACGTGCTACGGAAGTAAAGGAGCCTACACGCCGCTTCACGCGGGTCAGTTCGCTCGGTTCAGACGCGGGGATGAATGAGGAAGGCAAACTGGTAGCCAAAGTCTCTGTCCGATCCCCCGACATCGGTCTCGTCCTGGCCCAGTCAGCCAGTGGGAACCCGGCCGGCTTCGATGTTGAAGCGCCGTCTCCGCGAGATCCCGTGTCGTTCGCGGCCGTCGCGAATGTGGCGCCGGACAAAGTGGATCTCACTTGGCGTGCAGAACGAGTGAGCGGGCAGGGGTTCTCTGTCGCGTTTGCGCTGGCGCCTGTGGCTCCGTTGTGCGGGACGTCGTTTGATGTCGTTGCCACCGAAACGGCGGCAGCAGCTGTGACCGGAGCCTCCGGCAAAAGCCTTTATGAATTCACGGCCCAGCTGTCTGGCTTGTCAGACAACAAGACTTACGCGTTGCGTCTCTGCGCGTCTGACGGAAAAACGCCGGTTACCTATTCGGGTCCAGGGGCTTTGACGACCGTCACGACCGTCAAGCGCGCTGAGGCTATCCTGTCGGGAACGCCGTCCGCGCTAACGAACATTGACTCGGTTTCAATCACGGTTGGTGGTTCGGGATCGGTCGATTACAAGCACGCTCTTGTCATGGCTGCCAATTGCGACGGGGTTACGTGGCCTGCGACATGGACGGCGGTCGCGACGCCCGTCACAGCTTCGTCGCTGCAGGACGGGACTTACAGATTATGCGTGCTGGCGCGCAAGTCACCGCTAAATGTGCAGATCGTTCCCACGGAGTTCTCATGGACGGTCGACACGACACCTCCTGTCATCAGTGTTCCGCCGCCGCTGGTAGCCCAACTCCAGGGCGGGTCAGCTTACCTGAACCTCGCGATGAAGGCTGCCGACACCGCGGTTCATTCCGCGGCGACGGTCACAGGATCCTCGGCCAGGTATTACACAGGGCTTGGCGCGTCGTCCGCTTGCTCCTCAGCGACATACTCAGGCGGCAATGACGTTCTGGTCAAATCCGGTTCTTTTTCCTCGGATGGTCCGGTCAAGATCTGTGTGAAGGCCGTGGACGCGGCGGGCAATGTCAGCTTTGACGCTTCGGAGTCATTTACAGTCGATTTGACGCTGCCCGTGTTGACGGCGGCGGCCCTTGCGAACGAGGCAGTGGACGGTTTTATCAATGATACGGAGAAATCCGCTTCGGGGGATCTGATCGATGCTCCCGCGACGTCCGAGCCAACGACGCCAGGTTACAAGGTCGCGCTTTCGACGGCGAATTGCGCAAGTCAGTCCGGATTTGGCGCATCCATTCCTCACACGAA
>CAWUNT010000228.1:0-4275 GCA_963923405.1 uncultured bacterium
GTTCGCGCTGGTTCCTGCGGCGATGATGGCGCCTTCGCCATTTCCTGGCGCCGGGACCGGGCTGGCCGCGACGACCATCGGCGACCGGCACGCCATCATGCTGCGCGGGGGAGTGGACCAGGTCTGGGGGCATTATGTTTTTACCCTTCAAAACGATGGCAAGGCCCCGGCTGAGATTTCGACCCCGGTCATGCTACCCTCAGGCGCGATTGACGTCCGTCCCCAGGAGGGGCTGAATCCCGAGGATGTCGTGGCGGGCGCGGCCGGGCAAACAGGCATGGTGTCCATCCGCAAGATGGTTGAGCCGGGAGTCCACCTGGTCAGTTTCGGTTTCGTGATTCCGGCCCGTACCGGGCACGCGAGCATCGAATTCAACGTCCCGTACCGGATCGCGGAGATGCAGGTGCTTGCCCAGCGTTCCAGCGCGATGTCCGTGAGCGGGGAGCGCCTGGTTTCCCGCAGGCCGGGGATATGGGCGATCGATGGGGAGTTGGCCATGGGCCAGACTCTTGTCATGAATGTCGCCGGCGTCCCTGAAGGACGCCAGCGACTTTGGATCATGGGACTTTCCGTGGCGGCTTTGATTGCTGGACTGGGTGGTGGCCTGGCCTGGTGGAGTCGCCCGAAACGCAAAGAGGAGTCTTTGGATGAAGAAACTTTGGGAACTTAAATTTCAGGTTCTGGCAGCAATATTGCTAGTGGCTGGGATCATGTCCCGCGGCGAGGGCGCGGCGGCGATGTCTGAACTTTTCCGGTCAATCGGACCGGTCGTGCTGGGTGGCGCGGGCATGTTATTCCTGTTCAAGGGAATCAAGCGCAAGGCGTCGGGTTTTCTGGAAAAGGCGATGGAAGAGGCCCAGAAGCAACAAAACGGCTTTCCAGGAGCGAAAGTCGCGCGCAAGTGACAACATCCTGAAAACCTTGGGGCTCACGGTCTTTAAGAGTTCTTAACTTTAACGGACCTTGACTTCCGGGGTGCCCCCGACTATACAGGGATCGTTCTGAAAATTTAGTGATTACAAGCCTTTGTGCCTGTACCCAGTATAAGCCGGTAATTGGTCCGGCGTTTCTACCAAACACCGTAAATGTTTGTCTATGAGGGTGATCCATGCAAAGACTCGTCAGTATCGGTGCAGACAAGACCCGTCTCAGCCAGACCTTCGTCAAGGGAGCAGCCGCCATCATCATGTCGGCGGTGGTTTCGAGTCCATGTTTCGCCTGGGGATCCAAGGGACACTACATTGTTAACGAATCCGCGGCCGAGTTGACCAAGTCACCGGCCGCTGAGTTTTTCCGGGACAACAAGAAGACCCTTGGCAAGTTCGCCAATACGCCAGATGGTCTCTGGAAACGCCCCGGATCATACGAAAAAGAGCGCGGCACCCACTTCTTCCACTGGGACGTATACAAGAAAGCCAACCTGCTCGGTTCTTTCGACGGCTTGACCTTGTCTTCCGTGATCAACAAAAAGGGCATGGCCTTTGTTGACGAGAACGGGTCGGCGATGTTCCGCATCACGGGCATTTACCGCCGCCTTGTGACCGCCCTCCAGAAGAAAAACTGGGCGGAGGCAATCCAGATGGCGGGTGTCATGGGCCATTACGTGGGCGACATCTCCCAGCCGATGCACGTATCAAGTGATTACGACGGCCAGTCGATCGGCCGCCCGGGTGTTCACAAATACTTCGAGACAACCTTGGTCGACCAGGTCCCGCATGACCGTCTGACCAGCGAGGTCATTGAAGATGGCGAAAAACGCAAGCCGGGGTTCGATCGTCGCAACCAGGGACGCCCGTCGCAGGGCGCGGTCCAGGCCCTCGCGATGCATGAAGGTGAAGTTTCTTTCGGTGAGCTGTCAGGCGTTCTTGATCACTTCGACCGCCGTGGCTCGCAGGACGACCGGGGCCTCAAGACCTACTACTCCCCGCGCATGGGCTTTGCCGCCGCGATTCTGGCCTCGATCTGGGACATGGCGGTGGAAGAAGCCGGTGTCACGAGTGGTTTCCCGGTGAAGCCGCTGACGGTTGATGAGCCCAAGTGGTTCCCGCTCGATGGCGCTGCGGCGCACTGAGTCGCGTCAAGTCAGCGATACGAAAAAACCCGCGCTGTTGCCATGAGCTCCGCGCGGGTTTTTTGTTTTCGTTGGAGGCGTCGGCCGGAATCGAACCGGCGAATAACGCATTTGCAATGCGCTCCCTTAGCCACTTGGGTACGACGCCACGGGCGCCAAGTTTAAGCACGCATGAGAGGCCCCTGCAACAATAATCTCCGGGTGCCGGGGCCGATGGCGGCAGCCACAAATTTCCTTGCCGGTCGCGCAATCTAGTTATTGCCAACGTCGTCCAAGTTGGCCTAAAGCGAAAACCGGACTTCAGGAGATTCGCGCCCAGTGACGACGATGTTGTTTGTCATCCTTGCCACCACTCTCGCTTTTGCCCACACGGGCGCGCGAGAGGTCGGCAGTTTTGCGCGCAGTCTGTTCTTGCTGTCTCGCGCGTGCGTCGCAGAGCGCCGGGTCATCGGGATCATGGGTCGGGGTATCGCGCGGAAGAAGATCCTGCGGCGCGCGTTCGCCGCGGCGTTCTGGTCGGTCCCGAGTTACATCCGCGAGGATTACCGTCAGGCTGGCCGCCGGCTCGGACCTCTTGCCCGGCATCTTGAGACGCAGCTGGCCAATTTGAGCGCCAAGCAGAAGGCGGACTTGCTTGACTCGGCCGACACGGTGGAACTGATCGCGGCCGTGTTCAGTCATCAAATGCGGTGCTATCTCATGGGCGGCGCCATAGAAGAGGCGATGCAGACCCTGACAAGAGCCAGAAGTTGCCTTGGTGTGGAACGCCTGTCGGCTTTCCCGGAAATCGATTTCAAGGCAGCCCAGCTCGTGAAGGCTGGACTCGCCGCGGGCCGTCTGATCGATGGATCTGGCCTTTCAGCATTGCTGATCAACCCGCCGGAAGGGCGTGATCGTTTGGGATCCATGAGTCCGGTCCGGCCTTTTGGCGCTCCTTCACGCCGTTCGCGCCCCCGCCGGCTGAATGATTTTGGAAGACCCGCCCGGGGCGAACGCGCAGGTAAACGTGACGATGAGCAAGGTGGCGTGGTCATTCCCATCCGCCGTCCTGCGCCGGAAACCACCGACAACCTGCCGACATGACATCAGGCATAAAATCCGAAGCAATCGCTGACCTTCGATCTGACACGTTCACGCGCCCTTGCCGCCGGATGCGCGAGGCGATGGCTTCCGCCCCCGTCGGTGATGACGTCTTCCAGGAGGATCCCACGATCCGTGAGCTGGAAGAGGAAGTCGCGGATCTCACGGGATTCGAGGCCGCGTTGTTCACGCCAAGCGGCACCATGGCCAACCAGATCGCGATCAACCTGCACACGCGCCCCGGCGACTCGGTCCTGATTGAAGCCGAAAGCCACGTGTTTCTTTACGAGGCCGGTGCCGGTCCCGCTCTTTCCGGGATCCAGTTCGACTGCGCCTCGACGGAGGACTTCACACGGTGGACCCCCGCCGTGGCTGGCTTGGTCCACGAAGACAGCCTTCATTCCGCCACGACTTCACTCATTGTTGTTGAGAATACGCATAACCGGCATGGGGGAAGGGTATTTCCCCTGGATGGTCTTGACCGGATCCGGGATTTTCGCCGGTCGCGTTCCGGCGTCGCGTTGCACTGTGACGGGGCGCGGATCTGGAACGCCGCGGTCGCGACCGGGACCACGGTGGCGGGTTTGCTGCGAGGATTTGACTCGGCATCGGTATGCTTTTCCAAGGGCCTTGGCGCGCCGGTTGGCTCTGCCTTGTGCGGTTCCCGGGAATTCATCCAAAGGGCTCGCAAGGTCCGGAAACGTTGGGGCGGAGGCATGCGTCAGGCCGGGATCGTGGCCGCCGGAGCGCTGTTTGCATTGCGGCACAACAGGGAGCGCCTGACGGAGGACCACGAGCGGGCCGCCATACTCGCAGACCTGTTCCGGGAACTTCGCGCGAGCCGGCCCGAAAAGGTCCTGGGCACGAAGACGCCGGACCCCCAGACCAACATGGTTTACGTGCAGGTGCCGGCAAACCGCGACCGGACAGTGGTCGATGCCCTGGCCAAGGCAGGGGTTCTGGTGCTGCCGACAGGGAATGGATGGCTTCGTGCCGTGACTCACCTGGATGTCCCCGGCGGCGTCATGGGGCAGGTTCGTGAGGCTTTTGCCACTTGCCTGCTGGCTTGAGCGGGCACGACTGAAATGACTTGCTGAGAGCCGCCCCTCTGCTAGATTCTCGTC
>CAWUNT010000229.1:0-4262 GCA_963923405.1 uncultured bacterium
GCATTATCCGCCAGAAGAAAACAGGCTCAACAGTTACCGGATGGTGGCATCCTTCCTGGCTTGTGGTCTCGACCCCGCAAAAAGCCTCCTTTACGCGCAGTCTGCCGTGCCAGAGGTCAACGAACTGGCCTGGATCCTGAGCTGCCAGGTTCCTTTTGGAGTCATGGCCCGGGCCCATTCCTTCAAGGATGCCCAGGCAAAGGGCATCGACATCAACATGGGAGTCTTCAATTACCCCATTCTGATGGCCGCGGACATACTCCTGTTTGACGCGAATCTTGTCCCCGTGGGACAGGACCAGAAGCAGCACCTAGAAATGGCTCGTGACATGGCCCAGCGGTTTAATCACCACTATGGAGAATGCCTTGTCATTCCGGAGCCCATGATCTCGGACACTGTGGCTGTTGTGCCGGGAACTGATGGCGAAAAGATGAGCAAATCCAAGAACAACACTGTTTCGCTCTTCGCGGATGACAAGGAATGGAAAAAGCAAGTGATGAGCATTGTCACTGACGCGAAGGGACTTGCGGACCCGAAGGACCCGGACACCTGCAACGTGTTCAGGATCTTTTCTCTTCTGGGCACTCCCGTCGAAATCGGCGCCATGCGTGAGAAATACATCTCAGGCGGTTATGGTTACGGGCACGCGAAGATGGAACTGCTCGAGAAGTTGAAAGAGAAATTCGGCCCGATGCGTGACAAGTACAATTCCTGGATGAATCGCCAGGGCGACCTGAGGGAAATGCTGCAAGAAGGCTCTCGCAACGCGCGCGCTCTCGCGGCGGAAAAGTTAAACATGGTACAGGACCGCCTTGGGTTGATTGGCCGACCGTTCTGACCCTGACGAGAGTAGTTCCGGATCTCAACCCGTGTGCATGGAGGCGAATCATGGGTTCCTCAAATCGATCGTACGCACGAATCGTGTTCGCAGCCGCCGTGAGCGGCCTCTTTATCGTGACTGCGACAGCATTCTGGATCGTTAAACGCCAAGGCGTTCGCGCTGGCGAATATAGCGCGCAACTTCCAGGGATCACGATCAACTTCGACGACGCAGGCATTCCCACGATTTCGGGTGCCAACTGGCAAGATCTGGCGAAGGCCCAGGGTTTTGTCGTCGCCAGCGAGCGCATGTGGCAGATGGACCTGATCAGGCGCAAAGCCTCAGGACGGTTGGCCGAATGGTTCGGCCCCAAAGCCTTGCCTCTGGATATCAAGGCGCAGAGAGAGGACCGCGCGACCACCATGGCACAATCGGTCGAACTTCTGCCGCGGGAGCAACGCGAATTCTGCGAGGCCTACTCCGAGGGAGTCAACCAGTTCATCGAAAAATTTCCTGGTCGCTGGGGGATCGAGTACAAACTCACAGGCCAGAAACCAGAGGCATGGAGCTGTGCCGACTCGCTTCTCGTAGTCCTTTCCATGTCCGAAACGCTGGCCTCTCTGAGTGAGGATGAATACGTCCAGGCCAAGTGGCGCAAGGTTCTGCCGCCGGCATGGGAATCATTCCTGTACACACTTGAACACCCTTGGAACAAACCTTTCTTCAACGAGCGAGAACGCAAGGCGCTCGAGATTCCGTCGGGCAAAGACGCCCTTCCGGAAAAACCACTGTCACCCGAGGAATATGCTTCGAACGCCGAACTTTCTGACGAGCCGTACGCAATCGGAAGCAACTCCTGGGCTTGGAACGGCCCGGCCGGATCTTGGCTGGTCAATGATCCTCACCTTGGACAGAGTACACCCCAGCTCTGGTACGCGCTGCGTATGAAAACTGATGACAAAGAATGGGTCGTGGGCGTTGCCCTCCCCGGACTTCCTGGTGTGGTGCTGGGAATGAACCCTTCACTGGCGTGGGCTTTCACCAATGTCGGGGAAGATGTCGACGACTTGCTTGAGGAGGAACTGAGCGCAGACGGCACCCATTACTTGGCGAAAGGGCACGGTAGCGCGGGGCAATGGCGCAAGTTGGAAACGCGCACAGTCGAAATTCCAGTGAAAGGCACCAGCCCCCAAACTCTTGAAATCCGCAAGACACACCGGGGTCCACTCATTGAGATTCCTGAAGGGAGCGGCAAGTTTTACAGCCGTCAATGGCTCCCGCTGAAGCCGGGACGCATCGGCATACCGACCCTCGATTTGAACCGCGCGAATAATTGGGACGCAATCAACAAGGCCGCGGACAGGTTCACGGTACCGGCACAAAACGTGCTCATCATGGACCGCGGCGGCAATATCGGTTACCGCGCCACGGGAACCGGAGTCATCAGGAAGGTGACGGGGCGGCGCCCGCAACCGGCGGCCGAGGGCGAATGGGCTGGCTTCGCGCCCCCGACCGAGCGCCCCAGAATGTGGATTGAGGCCGAAAAGGGCCCCAACCCGACGTCGATGGCAACCGCTAACCAGCGGATGTGGGTCGACCGGTTCGGGCACAACTGGTACGGCGAGGACCGTGAAGAGCGGATCAACTCGGTATTGCGTAGTCGAAACACGCATACGCAGCAGCAGATGCTCGAACTGCAAATGGATGTCACATCCCGATTCCGCCGGGAGCTGATGCACTGGGTGGCGCTAAACGGCGTGTCGAGTACGGAAAAGGAAAGGGAACTCCAGCAAAAATGGATTCGATGGGATGGCTCCGGTCTGACGGATCCGGATATCTTCACCGACAGCATCGCGACCGAGCGGATGCTCTACAGGATTCTGCTGGGGCGCCTGCGCGAACACTTCAAGCCCGAGCTGGCCGAAGGTGAAAAATACCGCTGGCAACTTGAACGCGCCTGGCTCGTTGCGCTCTTGTCGAAAAAAGGGAGCTTCAAGACATTCGGCCTCGATGACGCCGATCTCGCCACGACAGTCATGCGAAAGGTCGCAGCAGACCACGGGGGCGAAATTTACGCCGACCGCAACGCCTGGTCTGGCCAGCATCCATTCGTCAAGAACGTCCCGATGGCGGGATGGTTCTTCCGGGTCAAGTCGTACCCGCAATATGGCTACTCTGATCTTGTCCGGGCCGAAAAGCCGGATCACGGGCCATCCGTCAGAATGATCTGGAACATGCGTCATCCCGAGGAGAGTGAGTGGATGTTCCCGGTAGGGCAGTCCGGCCATATCGGTTCCGCGCACTACTCAGACATGCGGACGAGATGGACCAACGGGGCCATGATGAAAGTGCTCCCGGCGGGGTTTTAGGTTCTTGCCCGCCGGGAAGCCATGAATATAATGCCTTTTAAAATGACCATGATTTGCTGACCAGAAATTGCTGGGAGGAGAACTATGATTGAGGTGAAAGGTCTGTCCAAGAGATTCGGACAGCTCCAGGCCCTGAACGACGTGTCGTTCACAGTGGAAAAGGGCCAGATCGTCGGGTTCCTTGGCGCGAACGGTGCCGGCAAAACGACGACCATGGATATCCTGTGCGGATGTATTGGCGCTGATGCCGGTTCCGCGGTCATCGCGGGATACGACATCACTGAGCAACCTATCGAAGCCAAGAAAAGGCTCGGCTACCTGCCGGATATTCCACCGCTGCATCTGGAGATGACCGTCGACGACTTCGTCACTTACGCGGCAAAGCTTCACCAGGTGCCCCTCAATGCCCTGAATACCCGTGTCAATGACACCCTGCAGCGCCTGGCGCTGACAGACGTCCGTCACCGGCTCGTCGGCAATCTTTCAAAAGGTTACCGCCAGCGGGTCGCATTGGCGCAAGCGATCGTTCACGACCCGGAAGTTCTCGTGCTTGACGAACCAACTGAAGGCCTCGATCCCGCCCAGATCGTTCAGATCCGGGAGTTGATCCGTTCGCTCGGAGGAAAACACACGATCCTCCTCAGCTCTCACATCCTGTCAGAGGTCCAGAACACGTGCGACCGCATCGTCATCATCAACAAAGGTCGCATTGTGACTCAGGGCACTTACGACGAACTGACCCGGGATTTGTCTCAAGGCAAGGTGTTCCGTCTCAGGGTCGCCCGCTCCGTAAATGACGCATTGACGCGCCTTAAAGGTCTGCCAGGCATCGTCCACGCACGGATCGAGGATGATCATGGAACGGATGCCATCGAGTTCGGGCTTGAAAAATCCGCCAGCGAGAACGCGCCCGAGGACATCGCCCGCGCCGTAATGGACGGCGGTTTTGGATTCCGCGAGTTGCGGCAGAAAACCAAGTCGCTGGAAGAAGTATTCTTCCAGGTTACGAAATAAGGGAGGGAAAGCAACCAATGAGCGCTGTCTTTACCATCGCCAAAAGAGACATCAAATCC
>CAWUNT010000230.1:0-4248 GCA_963923405.1 uncultured bacterium
CCGCATCCTGCCGCTTCCATGGCCCGCCGCGATGGCCATCGCCATATCAATCGTTGCATCCTCCTGCGCCACTTTCATGGGCAAGGAAAAAGACGGCCTGCAACAGGAATTCGCCAGCCACATACCGGCGCGGACCGCTGTGTTGCCTTGCCAGGTGTGGATGAACGTTCGCCTTTCATCGCCGGACCAGAAACTGCTGTGCGACAAACTTGACGAGGCCGTTACCGATGGTTTCCGCACGCAACCTTATATGCGCGGGTTTTCCCCCAAGGTGGTCACGCGCCTCCTGGAGCAGGCGAAATGGACGGAGGCTGTTCAGGAAGGTTTCGAGGTCATCCGTGCCGCGGCCGCCAAAGCTGGCTGCGTGACAGAAGGGCATCCATTTTGCTCTGGCGCGGCGTCACTTTATGCATCCAGCCTCGCCACCAATCCCGCGTGGCAAATGTGGCTGGCCCGGTTCAGTGACAGTCAGAAGCACGCCGACGCTGTCCTGGTCCCGATCCTGGCATCGGCGACCGACACGCGCGGCAACGAACGCGGCCTGGTCGCCCTTTCGCGCTCGGTCAATTTCTCGTTGTGGCTGGTCGATACGAATTCCGGCAAGCTCATCTGGACCCGAACCAAATCAGGCAGCGAGACCGTCAGGGCGCTGCCCGAAAAATCGGCGAGCCTGGTTGTCCCCGCGTGGGACGTCCCGGTCAAGCGTGCCCTGACTCAGGATTTCTGGCGTGATTATCCAGGACGCCTCGTCCTGGACTGATTGGAACCGGGGTTAATGAGGAACCCGAAGATGACAAATGAACTTAAAAGCAAGTCCAATGCGAAGGGCCACCCTGGCCAGGAGATCAATCCACGCGCCCGCCTGGTCGCGATGCGCGAGGACTCCCGCCTCGGCGGGGGCGCAGACCGCCTGGCTGCCCACCGCGCCAAGGGGAAGTTGACCGCGCGCGAGCGAATCGATTTGCTGCTGGACCCGGGGTCGTTCATCGAGGCGGACGCGTTTGCCACCCACGACTGCCAGGATTTTGGCATGGGTGAGAAAAAGATCCTCGGTGATGGTGTGGTCACCGGCCACGGAACGATAGACGGGCAACTTGTGTATGTCTTCTCACAGGACTTCACCGTCTTCGGAGGGAGTCTTTCCGCGACCGTGGCGCGCAAAATCTGCAAGATCATGGACCAGGCACTCAAAAACGGCGCGCCTGTTATCGGGATCAACGACTCAGGAGGCGCGCGAATCCAGGAGGGCGTCGCGAGCCTCGGTGGATACGCGGAGATTTTCCACCGGAACGTCAAGTCATCCGGCGTGATTCCCCAAATTTCAGTGATCATGGGCCCCTGCGCCGGTGGCGCCGTGTACTCGCCGGCGATGACCGACTTCATCTTCATGGTCGACCAGACAAGCCACATGTTCATTACCGGTCCCGACGTCATCAAGACCGTCACGGGCGAACAGATATCATTCGATGACCTCGGCGGGGCGCACACGCACACATCCGCCAGTGGCGTCGCGGACGGCCATTACCCGAACGACGCCGAGGCCCTGATGGCTGTGCGCAAACTGCTCTCCTACCTGCCCGCCAACAATCTGGACAGCGCGCCAGCGACGGACACGGGCCAGGCCAGCGACGAATGGAACCAAAAGATTGAATCCGGCGCGCAGCGCCTGGCCGGGATCATTCCTGAGAACCCGAACCAGCCTTACTCGATGCTGGAACTCATCCAGTGCGTGATGGACCCTGACAGTTTCCTGGAAATGAAACCGGACTTCGCGCCGCACATCATCACTGGTTTCGCGCGCCTCGCGGGCCAAGTGGTCGGCGTCGTCGCGAACAATCCCGCGCACCTCGCGGGTGTCCTCGACATCAACAGTTCCGTGAAGGGCGCGCGCTTTGTCAGGTTCTGCGACGCGTTCAACATCCCGCTCGTCACGTTTGTGGACGTCCCGGGATTCCTGCCCGGCAGCGACCAGGAGAAAAACGGCATCATCCGCCACGGGGCGAAGCTGCTCTACGCGTACTGTGAGGCGACCGTGCCGAAACTCACCGTCATCACGCGAAAGGCCTACGGTGGCGCTTACGATGTGATGAGCAGCAAGCATATCGGGGCTGACTTGAACCTCGCCTGGCCAACCGCCGAAATCGCGGTCATGGGCGCGCAGGGCGCGTGCAATATTGTATTCCGCGGCGAAATCGCCGCCGCGCGCGATCCGGACGCGCGTCGCGCGGAACTGACCCGGGAATACGCGGCCAAGTTCGCGAATCCATACGTCGCGGCATCAAAAGGATATATTGACGCCGTCATCCTGCCCGAGGAAACTCGCCGGCAACTCCTCGCAGGCCTGAGGGCTTGCCGGGGCAAACGCGAACGTGGACCGGAGCGCAAGCATGGCAACATCCCGCTTTAATCGAGTCCTGGTCGCGAACCGGGGAGAGATCGCGGTTCGCGTCATTCGCTGCCTGAAGGAACTCGGGATCCAGAGCGTCGCGGTCTACTCGGACGCGGATGAATCCAGCATGCACGTGCGCCTCGCGGACATGGCCGTCAGGTTGCCTGGACGCGTTTCCTCAGAGACATACCTCAACATCCCGGCCATCGTGCAGGCCATCAAGGCAACCGGCGCCGACGCGGTACACCCCGGATACGGGTTCCTGTCCGAGAACGCCGACTTTGCCGGGGCGGTCGCCGCGGCTGGCGCGAAATTCATCGGCCCGACCCCAGAGTCCATGCGCCTCATGGGCGACAAGATCGCCGCGAAAAACCTCATGAGAAAAACCGGGGTACCCGTCGTCCCCGGGTCGGATCATCCGATGGAATCGGCGGACGAGATCAAGGCCATCGCCCGACAGACCGGATACCCGTTGATCCTGAAGGCGGCCGCAGGCGGCGGCGGACGTGGCATGCGCGTTGTACGGCGAGACGAGGACCTGGGCCCCGCCCTCGACGCCTGCCAGCGCGAGGCTCTCGCGTGGTTCGGCAATCCGGCTGTTTTCTGCGAGCGTTACATCGAGCGCCCGCGCCACATCGAGATCCAGGTCTTGTTTGACGAACACGGCAACGGCGTGCACTTGTTCGAGCGGGATTGCTCCGTCCAACGCCGCCACCAGAAACTGGTCGAGGAATCGCCGAGCCCTTTCCTCAACCAGACTCAACGCGAGAAACTCGGCGAGACCGCGGTGAAAGCCGCGCGCGCCGCAGGGTACACAAACGCTGGAACCATCGAGTTCATCTGCGAGTCTCCAGAAAAAATTTACTTCATGGAGATGAACACCCGCATCCAGGTCGAGCATCCGGTCACCGAGACCGTGACGGGAGTTGACCTGATCCGGCAGCAAATCCTGGTCGCCAGCGGAGAAAAATTGCCGTTCTTGCAAAAAGACATTGTCCTGCGCGGCTGTGCCATGGAACTGCGCATCAACGCCGAAGACCCGGCCAGGGGATTTGCCCCGGCTCCGGGTCGCGTGCCGCAACTCGTGTTCCCCGCGGGCGGCAACATCCGCGTCGATTCCCACATGTATCCTGGCTATACGATCCCCTCCGAATACGATTCCATGGTGGCAAAACTGATTGTCAGCGCGCCGACGCGTCAGGAAGTCATCGCGCGGGTGCGCCGCGCCCTTTCCGAGATGCAAGTTGACGGCGTCCCGACGACGGCGAAGTTCCACGAGGCGTTGCTGCAACACCCGGCCTTCCTCAAAGGAGAGATAACCACCAGGTTCCTCGAGGAGGAGCAGGGCTGGTTTGACGCGATGTTTGCCGGATCCGCAGAAGACAACCAGATCGCGGAGGACGCGGCGGCGATTCTGGCTGCCCTGGCTTTCCGCGCGACGACTGCCACTGGACCCGCGCCCCGGCAACCAGCCAGCGGGCCCCGGACACATGACGGCACCGCGACGCGCAGTCGATGGGCCGACGCCGCCCGCATTGAATCCATGAGACGTTGAAGGGCATTCATCCCATGAAGATCCATGTCATCGCAGAAAGAAAAGGCGCCAAGCCCGTCGTCGTCGACATTCCGGGTGACATCACGGACGGCCAGCCGTTCCATGTCGATGTCGATGGACGGAAATATGTCGCGCGCTGGAGCCCGCGGGCATCATCCCTGGTCATTTCCCCGGTGACTGCCCCGGCGCGGGAGCCGTCCGCCAACGCGCCGGAATTTTCCATTCCCGTGCGATCGATGCGGACGACGCGATTCCCCGGGGAATCCGAGGCAACTTGCGACATTGAATGCGTCCTGCCATCGAT
>CAWUNT010000231.1:0-4219 GCA_963923405.1 uncultured bacterium
GATAGCGTAGCGTCTCGTGGGCTCGGAGATGTGTATAAGAGACAGTCACCCTGCCTTCGATTGCACCCGCCTTGTTTTTCGTCACGATTGTGACTGTCATCCACGCCTTCGAGAGTTTCGGGCAGATTCACATCCTGACCCGCGGGGGCCCGGCAGGGTCAACGGACGTGCTTGTCTACCAGTTGTTCCGGGACGGATTTGAAAATTCCCGCCTCGGGCTGGCGGCTGCCGAGGCGGTTATCCTGTTTTTGATCATCGGTGGCATCACGCTGGCCCAGTTCCTGGTGATTCGTCTCTCGCGCGCGTCGAACAAGGGAGGTGCCTCATGATGAAGGGCGCTGACGGCCTGCCCGTGTGGCACACGCGATGGCTCGCGACTGTTTTGCTCTTGCTTCCGGCTGTGATTCACGCGTTTCCTGTTTTTTACATGCTTTCCGTTTCATTCAAGGACGCCGCCGAGGCTTATCGATTCCCGCCGACACTTCTTCCCCTGGCGCCGGTTTCCGGGAATTACTCTGACGCCTTGAAGGCAGCGCCCCTGGGAACGTTCATGGTGAACTCCCTGATCGCCGCCCTTGGAATTACGGCGACGCAGATGATCACTTCGATTCTCGCGGCATATGCGTTGGCACGACTGGAATTTCCAGGAAGGAAATTCATCCTGGGCGTCGTGGTCGCGTTGATGATGATTCCGTCTGAGATCACGATTGTCCCGAATTACCTCATGATGGTGCGCGCTGGCTTGCTGGATACGCATTTTGCCTTGATTGCCCCGTACTCAGCGTCGTCCTTCGGTGTATTCCTCCTGTACCAGTTCTTTCGTGGAGTCCCGCGCGAACTTGAGGAGGCGGCCATTGTGGACGGGGCCTCACGCTTGCGTTTTCTGTTTCAGGTTCTCGTACCGGTTTCGATGCCGGCTATTGTTGCTTTTGGGGTGTTTGCGTTTGTCTCCGCGTGGAACCAGTATCTATGGCCACTGGTCGTCACCCAGTCGACCGCCATGCGGACGGTACAAGTTGGGGTCGGCATGTTCCGATCCGAGCAGGAAGCCACCAGCTGGGGGATGGTCATGGCCGCGACCTCGATTCTCGTCCTGCCGTCCATCGCGTTGTTTGTCGCGACTCAAAAGCAATTTGTGCGTGGCCTGACCATGTCGGGAGTGAAGGGATGACTCGCCGGCTGCCACGTAATTTTATGATTTTGATGCTTGCGGCTTTGTCCCTGCCGGGATGCGAGTTCGCCAGGTTTTTTGGCGCAAGGAAACCGCAAAAAGCGAAAGCCGTCGAATTCTGGCACAGCATGACTGGCGACAAGAGTCAGGTCCTGACAGCAATCGTCGACGATTACAATCGCAGGGCCGCTGACTCTGGTAACTTGCCCGTGAAGCTGCAATTCACCGGTACCTATGCCGACGGTATCAATAAACTGCGCCTCGCGGTCATGGCGAAACGACCGCCTCATCTTGCGCAGATATACGAAATTGGTACGCAGCAACTTGTTGATTCCGGTGGAGTGATTCCGCTGGAGGAACTCATCGGCGATGACGCTTCTTTTGGTCTGGACCAGATGTTGCCACAGGTCATCGGTTACTACAGGATCAGCGGGCGTCTTTACAGCCTTCCGTTCGCGACCTCGAACCCGGTCATCTACGCCAATGGAAACGTGCTGGCGGCGGCCGGATTGAATGCCCCGCCAGCGACTTTCGATGAAATCGAAGCGGTGTGCTCCCGTCTGGCGGACCCGGCTGTGGGGCGCACTTGCCTCACCATGCCTTTGACCAGCTGGATCTTCGAGCAATCCCTGGCGCGGCAGGGCGCGCTTCTTCTCAATAATGACAACGGGCGTTCGGCAGTCGCGACGGCTGCCGTGTACGACGGAGTTGAGGGGCAATTCTTTCTGGACTGGTTGAGGCGCCTCTCCGGTGCCGGCTTGTTCGCGAACACGGGGCGTTCGTGGGATCCGCCGGTTGAGAACTTCATGGCTGGCAGGTCCGCGTTGCTGGTGACTTCGACGAGTGACGTGTTTGTGCTCGGACAGCGCGCGAAATTTCCGGTGATTGTCGGGCCTTTCCCCGCGCCGTCCGCGGCTGGATCAAATCCTGCCGCTGTGCCCCCTCAAGGTGGAACAGTTCTGGGTGGGAATTCCATCTGGGCTTTGAAGGGGCGGCCGCAAGATGAGATGCGGCAGGCCTACGATTTTCTCAAGTATCTTGCGTCTGCGGAGGTTCAGCGGCGTTGGCATGTAAACACCGGCTATTTCCCGATCCGCCGGGATGTCATTGACGCATTGGAGCAGGAAGGGTTTTACAGCGAGCATCCGAACGCACGCGTTGCCGTGGATCAGCTCCTGGCCGCGCCAGACTCGGCGGCGTCGCGAGGCGCCATAGCCGGGGTGTTTCCTGAGTTGCGAGAGCATCTGGAGAACGCGATGGAAGAGACCCTGTCCGGCAAGGGCGATGCCGGCACGGTATTGCGCCGGGCCCGCGACAAATCCACCCGGGCGCTTCAACGGTACAAAAAACTGCTGTAGAATCGCTTCCGGAAATGAATCCTCAAGCCCGGAGTCATCAGATGCGCCTTACCAGACTTTTTCTCGCGGGAATCGCGATCATGGCCGCCGGTTGTGTTACCAGCGGCAAGTATTTCGCCTCGGAAACCGGCTGGATAAAGCCCAACAAAACGCGCCAGGAAGACGTTCGTGGTCTGTTGGGTGACCCTTTCATGGTTGGGAATTCCGGGGGGTCTCCCACGTGGACCTACGGTTACTATCGTTACAAGTTGATCGGGGAAAGTTTCACGAAGGAACTGAAGTTCTATTGGAATGGTGACCGGACTGTGCAGAGCTTCTCGTTCAATTCGAGTTTTCCGGATGACGTCAGCGGGGCAGGGGGACGCAGTGAGCGCCCTGCCTCGCCGCCTTCCGAGGATCGCACTGGCAACGCTCCAGGGGACGTCCGTCGCTGAGTTTTAACTAACTGAATTTATTAATATAAAACCCTGGAAAGCCCATTTGAGGCGATCCGGGGTTCTTTTTTTTCTATTAAAATATTGATTTTATTTTAATAGAATGTATAAAAATGTATAGAATCTACGTAAGTGGATTCATGCCCCCCAGGCTTGTTGGTGTTGGTGTTGGTGTTGGTGTTGGTGTTGGTGTTGTTGCTCTTGTTGTTGCTGTTGAGGCCATGTCATGCGGAAGTTGAGTCAGGCGTTACGTGAGTTCGCCACCGGTTTTGCCGCCATCGTTTTTCCCCTTCTCTTGCTGGCTTGCCTGTTGCCCGTCCCCGAGGCTTTCGCCGAGACGGACAAATGCGAGGCCTGGCATCGCCCCGACGGATACGACGAATCCTGGATTCCGGCCCCATTCCGGGAGATCTGCGCAGAGCACACCAGGTGTTATGAAAAGTCGGATGCCAGCTGGTCGGCCTGTAATTCGGGCATGTATGCTTCCCTGCGAAAATCTTGCGAGTCCATGTACCCTCACGCCGCCCTTTCAGCCGCTGGGGGAACCGGGGCCAAAACAGGAGACGACGAGGCCTCCGGCGAGGCATCGCTCATGTCCTGCCTCCAGGTCGCTGATGAATTCTATTCAAAAGTCCAATCGCCCGCGGCCTTGAAGCACTTTCAGGCATTGCAGGAAAAATCCAGCCAGAAAGTCTCCGCGTTGTGAGGCGCGTGCCGAAGCGATATCATTGAGGCTGCCCTTTTCTGAAATCCGGCACAAGGATGTGACCAGATGGACAACATCGCCAGCATTCCTGAGTTGATTCGCGGTCACCGCGAATTCTTCGCCTCTGGTGCGACTCGCGACATCGAGTGGCGCAAGTCCCAGCTCAGGACCCTGAAAGCAGTCATCAAGTCAAAGGAAGCCAAGATCACGGAAGCCCTGCGTGCGGATCTCGGAAAATCCGATTTTGAGGCTTTCACGAGCGAAATCGGTTTCCTGTACGAGGAAATCAACGTCGCCGTTCGCGAACTCGATGAATGGGCTGCCCCGCGTCACGTGCCAACCCCGATTTTCATCGCGCCGGCCCGCAGCCATGTCCGCCATGAGCCTCTCGGCGTGGTCCTTGTCATTGCCCCCTGGAACTATCCGTTCCACCTCGCGATCGCGCCCCTCGTTGCCGCGATAGCGGCCGGCAACTGCGCGGTCGTCAAGCCCTCTGAACTTGCCGTCAACACGTCCGGGATTGTCGCCGAAGTTATCCGGGATGCCTTCA
>CAWUNT010000232.1:0-4198 GCA_963923405.1 uncultured bacterium
CGCGGGTTCAACCAGTGCCTCACGAAGCAAGCCATGACGCACGGCAAACAACTCTTCCGTAATCATCATGTGCATGTGCGCGTCAATAGGCATGCGACCGCTGAAAATCTTCGGCCCGCCAAAGAGCATACCCATGAAATCAGATTGCTGACTTGAGATGTGGTCCTTGTTGATACTTTCAAAATACTTGCCAATCCATGGATGGTCATAGAGCTTTTCGTAAAAGATCTTGTGAACCCTGTCCAATGTCGCGCGACCACCGAGACGGTCGAACAATTTCCGGCCTTTGCTGGAATCGCGCTCAATCTGGTTCGCAATGTTCAGGTCGGTAATATAGTCCTTCACGCCCGCCACCTCTGTCGTGGTTCTCGGACGGAATTCCGCTCTTGTTAGCGAAAAATGCTATTTTTCCATGGATTCAACGTGTTCGAGGTACTCGTCGTAACGACCCTCATACACGCGCAAATGGCCGTGATCGATTTCAAAGACGCGGTTGGCGATCGCGCGAAGGAAGTAACGGTCGTGACTGACGATCATGATCGTGCCGTCGAAATCCTTGAGAGCATTGAGCAGGATCTCACGGCTGTCGATGTCAAGGTGGTTGGTCGGTTCGTCAAGGACCAGGAAATTGACCGGCTGTGACAGGATACAAGCCAGCATCACGCGGCTTTTTTCACCGCCTGAGAGCATCTTGATCTTCTTGTCCGCGTCGTCACCGGAGAACAGGAACGCTCCAAGCAGATTCTTCACCCAACCCACGGACGCGTGCGGGACGCGTGCGGAAACTTCATCAAAGATCGTGCTTTCGGGATTCAGCAAGTCACATGAGTACTGGCTGAAATACCCGACATTGAGACTGGCACCCAGCGTACAGGCTCCAAGTGACGGTTTGGTCTGTCCGGTGATGATCTTCAAAAGGGTGCTCTTGCCAGCCCCGTTGACTCCCGTGACCGCGATCTTGTTTTGGCGCTGGACGACACCCGTCAGGCCGCTGAACACCGGGTGGATCCCGCCTTCGGGAGTTGGCCACTCCTTGCAGAGGTTTTCCATGCGCACAACGTCATTGCCGCTGCGCGGGGCCGGGGCGAAATCAAATTTGATTTTTTTCGTCTCGGGGGGAAGTTCGATCCGGTCAATCTTCTCGAGTTTCTTGACGCGAGACTGGACCTGGGCCGCGTGCGAGGCGCGCGCGGCAAAACGGGCAATGAATTCCTCTTCCTTCGCCAGCATGTCAGCCTGACGCTTGGCCGCTGCCTCGAGTTGCTGACGGCGCACTTCACGTTCCCGAAGATAAAAGTCGTAGTTGCCGCTGTAGGTCGTGATGGACTTGTTGGCGATCTCAACGGTGCGCTTGCAAATACGGTTCATGAACTCACGGTCGTGCGAGGTCATGACCAGGGCGCCCTTGAAATCCTTGAGCCATTTCTCGACCCACATGATGGACTCAAGGTCCAGATGGTTGGTCGGCTCGTCCATCAACAAAACATCCGGATTCAACAGCAGGATCTGTGCGAGGGCGATCCGCATCTTCCAGCCGCCGGAAAATGACTCGACCGGGCGGTGCCATTTGGTAGCGTCGATTCCAAGGCCCGTGAGAACTTCCTGGGCGCGGGCCTCAAGGTCATAACCCCCGCGCTGCTGGAACTCCATTTGGGCCTCGCCAAAGCGTTCCATGAGCCGGTTCATCTCGTCGTCGCTGAGGGGGTTGGTGGCAGACTCCTCAAGGCGTTTTTCCATCTGGGCGATCTCGCGGCCCAGTTCAGAGACGCGCCCCGCCCCGGCGAGGGTTTCCTCGAGGGCACTGCGGCCGGACATTTCGCCCACGTCTTGCGAGAAGTACCCGATGAGGACACCGGGATCGATCGAGATTGTCCCGTCATCTGGTGTGTCAAGACCAGCAACCAGCTCAAAGATCGTCGTCTTGCCGGCACCGTTTGGTCCCACCAGGCCGATCTTGTCCTCGGGACGCACCATGAAACTGGCACCCTGATAGAGGACGCGGTCGCCAAAGCGTTTGGTGATGTTCGACAAGTGGATCATGACAGGGCGCGGATGATACAATCTCGACATGAAAATCGGAACATCAAAAACAAATTTTTTGGCCGGCCTGGCATTCTCCGTCGCATCGGTAACCCCCCAAAATTCCT
This sequence comes from uncultured bacterium, assembly GCA_963923405.1. GTDB lineage: Bacteria > Bdellovibrionota_B > Oligoflexia > Oligoflexales > RGVZ01 > RGVZ01. The sequence continues at coordinate 2,148 of CAWUNT010000232.1, forward strand.
GGTACGACGCTTGTATGAAACCCGGAAACGAAGCCGAGGCGACGACGGTCGCGGTGATGGCCTGGCGCGCCGGTTTTGATTTGAAGTCCGGGGACGAGAGGGTGTGCAAGGGGGCAGAAGAAAACCTGCCGAAGATCGGCTATCTCAAACTCCACCGCGAACCCTTCGATCCATGGTGGTCGATCACCTCGCTGGGCCCAGTTGCCAGCCAGGGCCAACTGCGAGCCTTGTCGGCTTCCCATAATGAAATCAGTGACCTGAGCCCCCTTGGCTGGCTTCAGGAACTTCGCACGCTGATCCTTTGGGACAACAAGATCTCGGACATTTCAGTTCTCGGGAAATTAAAATACCTGACCAGGCTGACCCTCACGAAAAATTCGATCGCCGACCTTTCGCCCGTAGCGAACTTGAAGGGACTGCGTGAACTTTCGGCGTCCGAAAATCTCGTCGCCAGCGCAGAGCCACTGCGCAGTTTGACCAATCTGGACACGCTCTTCATCGCGAACAACCGTATTGAGTCCCTGGAGCCGCTGCGTGAGTTGAAACAGCTGGCCTGGGCCGACTTTTCATCAAACCTGATCGCAAACTTGGGCCCACTAGCGGCGATGTCCGAAATGAGAAACCTCAGCCTCGCGCGTAATCATGTCCGTTCCCTCTCGGGACTCGAAGGCATGCACGTTATTGACGCGCTTGACTTGCGCGGGAACCAGATCACTTCGCTCGATGGACTGGGACCACTCAAGACCCTGCGCTGGCTGGACTTGCGCGACAACAAGATCACTGATTTTTCGGCGCTTGCCGGACTCAACGACCTGAATCATCTATATATCGACGGCAACCCGTCGACTTCGCTACCCGAGGAAGTGCTGGCCCTTCAGGAAGAGCACCTGAACTCGAAAGGAGAATGGATCCGGCTCGAAGTGGATGTGCTAGCTCGATAATTGCATGGCCTCCTGTAAGGAGGTACATGCCATGGCAGACACATTTCCAAACCTTCGCGTTCGCGACCTCATCAGCAACAGAACCCTGCAAACCGTGTTTCCGGAAGACAACCTCGCTCTGGTGAACCAGATCATGTCTGAGAACCGGATTCGTCATTTGCCAGTCATTGATCGTGAAGATGGAACACTTCTTGGCCTGATATCTCACAGGGACCTTGTCCGGCATGCGCTGTTCGCGACGGATGAATTGCCGGCTTACTCCGAAGACGACTTCCTCTCGAAGACCAAGGTCAACTTCGCGATGGTCAGGGACATTGAAACGATCGACATCGACACCGACATTCGGGACGCCGCAACAACCATGCTGGAAAACAAATTCGGATGCTTGCCGGTAATGGAAGGCGGGGAACTCGCGGGCATCCTGACGGAATCTGATTTCGTTGAGTTTGTCAGGTCACAAGTACCCGGAATCAAAAGGCGAACCGCCTGAATTAAGTTTTTAGCCAATTTACCGAATCCAACCTGATGTCTTTGACGGAACCCGCAACGACTTGGGGGGATTCAATGGGACGTGTTTATGTTTCGGGGGTAATTGCCCTTGGAACCGCCGTGGTGATGACCGCGGCGGCTGCCACCGGATGTTCTCGCGTCCAGAAACTGGCCGCGAAAAACCCCGTGGCAGGACTTACTCACGGTAGCGCGGCGGAACTTTCGCTGGACGAAGCCCCTTATTGTCCCGGGTTTTTACCTGAGACTGACACAACCGCGAGGGAGCACGCTCCCATGGTGCCAACCGGTGTTGGAGTCGGTCAGTATTGTCGCGAGAACGCGCTGACTCCCGGATCGATGGTTTTCATCATGGACGGGCCGGGAAAACGGAGGGAATTCTGCCCCTGTCCATCCAACCGTTGCGATGCATACGGGCACCCGGCATTGCTCGGTTCATTCGATCCACACCATAAGAAAATTACCTTGGCATCTGCCGCCGCGATGAATGGCGGCGAGGAATGTGGCTGGCCTGTCAACAAACAGAGAACTCGCGATTCGTACATCAACATTCCCGGCTACGTCGCGGACGGCCCCGGCAAGGAGGGTGAAACGTGCAATTTG